>JAEZAI010000402.1 GCA_023427825.1 Actinomycetes bacterium | reverse complement strand
AGCGATAAATCTTTCCTCGGTCGGCCATGCGACCATCCGAGGGTATGCGGTATTAGCTCGAGTTTCCCCGAGTTATTCCCCACTCCAGGGCAGGTTTCTCACGTGTTACTCACCCGTTCGCCACTAGGTCGTCCGGGAGCAAGCTCCCATGGACCTCGTTCGACTTGCATGTGTTAGGCACGCCGCCAGCGTTCGTCCTGAGCCAGGATCAAACTCTCCATCAAGACCTCAGGAACCCCTCCGAGGAGGTGCTCCGTCGATCGGAGAGCCGGCGTCAGGCCTGAACCTGATCACCGACTGGCACAGACTGGCGATGGTCCACTCGGTCCGAGGACCGGAGGACCGTCATCCGGAAAGTGCGTTGAATTACTTGAATTGAAAGGGTCGGCTCACTCCGTGGGTTGCCCCACGTGCGGCCGCCCGCACTCGCCTTTTGGCATCCTGTCTTCCGTTGTCAAGGAACGCTGAGCTCCACGAGTGGGACTCGAGCGGGAACATGGCGCTGCCGTAGCAGACGAGCCAGGGGTTCCGGTGCCCCGTTCCGGCGCCGAAGCTGCCGTGCGGGGCGAAGGGAAAGAATAGGGCACCCTCGCAGGGAGGTCAACCCGATCCGGTGAGACGCTCGTCACGTGCGTGGCGGGCGTCCCCTGCGCCCGTCCGACGGGCGCTCGATCCACCCACGACCGTAGTCCTCGGCGTCCCTGCGTGCTCGTCGGACCTGCGTGCTCGTCAGACCGTGCGGTCGGGCGAGTCCGGGGTGGCGAGTCCGGCCGTCCCGGACGGGCAGCGGCTCAGGCGCCGACCATGACCAGGTGGTGGTGGCGCTTGCCGCGGCCGAGCAGGAGGAACCGCCCGTGCAGCAGGTCCTGCTCCCCCAGCGGCGCACCGTCGCGCCCGGGCAGTCGCACCTGGTTCACCGAGTACCCGTCGGGGTTCCGCCGGGCCTCTCCCTTGGACTTCGCAAGGCCGATGCCGTCGCGGGCGAGCAGGTCGAGCGGGTCCGCCCCGAGCACGTCGCTGCGGCCGAGCCGGCTCGAGGGGACCTCGGCAGCGAGCAGCTCGAGCGTCGCCGGCGCCACGGCCGTGATGGGGTGGTTGCCGAACAGCACAGCGGCGGCCTCCTCGATGGGCTCCACGGCGTCGGGCCCGTGGACCACCGTGGTGAGCGCCCGGGCCAACGCCCGCTGACCCTCCCGGCGTTCGGGTGCCTCGGCGTGGGCCGCGGCGATCGCCCGGCACTCCTCGGCCGGCACCGTGCTGAGCCGGAGCAGCAGGGGCTCCACGTCGGTGTCCGCCACATTCAGGAAGTACTGGTACAGGCGGTAGGGAGAGGTGCGCTCGGCGTCGAGCCAGATGTTCTCGCCCTCGCTCTTGCCGAACTTCGTGCCGTCGGCCCGGACGATCAGGGGCGCCGTGAGGCCGTGGACGACGTCGCCGGTCCGTCGCCGCACCAGGTCGATGCCCGCCGTGATGTTGCCCCACTGGTCCGATCCGGCCACCTGGAGGTCGCAGCCCCGCTCGACGTGCAGCACGTGGAAGTCGTTGGCCTGCAGGAGCATGTAGCTGAACTCGGTGAACGAGATGCCCGATTCGCGCTGGAGCCGGGACTTCACCGAGTCCTTGGCCATCATCGTGTTGATCGTGACGTGCTTGCCCACGTCGCGGAGGAACTCGAGGACCCCCACCGGCTCGGTCCAGCTGCGGTTGTCGACCACGACCGCCGCGGCACCGCCGTCGAAGTCCAGGAACCGCCCGAGCTGGGTGGCGATGGCGGCGCGGTTCGCGTCCAGCACCTCTGCATCCAGGAACGTGCGCTCGTCGGTGCGTCCGGACGGGTCCCCGATCATGCCGGTGGCGCCGCCCACCAGCGCGATCGGCGGGTGCCCGGCGTCCTGGAATCGGCGCAGCAGCATGATCGACTGGAGGTTGCCGATGTGCAGCGAGTCGGCCGTCGGGTCGAAGCCGCAGTAGGTGGGCGTGGGACCTGCGTCGAGCCGAGCGCGGAGGGCGTCCATGTCGGTGTGGTCGTGCACCAGGCCCCTGGCGACGAGGTCGTCGATCACGCCGCTGCCGCTGGTGGCGGGCTGGCCGGTCATCGTCAGGTCACCTCCGCTGGGGCGGCGTACGCGAGTGACCGCGCCCGCCCGTCCGATCGTGGGGCCCGGCCGGTCGCGACCGGCGCCGGGCGACCTGAGAGCGTACCGCCGGACCTCGGGGAGCTGGCACCAGTTCGCCGGGGCGTTCGGCAACACTGGACCGGTCATGTCACGGTCGCTCCGAACCCTTGCCGCGCTCGCCGGGCTGTGCGTGGTCGCGTCGGTGGCCGTGGCGTGCGGCGGCGCCACCCGCGACGCCCCGCCGCTGCTGCTCCCGGTCAACGCGGCGCCGACGACCGTGTTCGACGCCAAGGGCCGCGTCATCACCGTGCTGCGCGACGAGAATCGCACGAGCGTGCCGCTGGAGCAGATCCCGAACATCACCCAGACCGCCGTGGTGGCCATCGAGGACTCGCGCTTCTGGTCCCACAAGGGCGTCGACCCCCGGGCGATCGCCCGCGCCGCCAGCTCCAACGCGAACGAGGGCGACGCGGGCCAGGGCGGCTCCACGATCACCCAGCAGTACGTGAAGACCGCGCTGTTGTCGCCCGAGAAGACGATCCAGCGGAAGATCGAGGAGGCGTCGCTGGCGCTGTCGATCGAGCGCAACTACTCCAAGCCGCTGATCCTGGAGCTGTACCTCAACACCATCTACTTCGGCGACGGAGCCTACGGCATCGACGCCGCGGCCCGCTCCTACTTCGGGATCCCGGCGAGCGACCTGGACCTGGCCCGCTCCGCCCTGCTCGCAGGGCTGATCCAGGCACCGTCGCGCTACGACCCCCGCAAGCACATGGACGCCGCGATCACGCGGCGCAACGTGGTGCTGGCCCGCATGCTGGAGCTCGGCGACATCACCCAGGCCCAGCACGACGCCGCGGTGATCGCCCCCGTGGAGCTCGCCCCGCCGCAGCCGCTGCCCGAGCAGGTCCCGTACCCGGCCGCGCACTTCGTGGACGCCGTGAAGGAGTACCTCCTGAAGGACTCCGACGTGCTCGGTGAGACCCAGGGCGAGCGCTACAACAACCTCTACCGGGGCGGCCTGCGCATCCACACGACGATCGACCTGGACCTGCAGGCGCAGGCCGAGCAGTCGGTCGCCCAGGTGCTGCCCGGCCAGGGGACCGATCCGAAGATGCCCGACGCGGCGCTGGTGTCGATCGACCCCCGGACCGGTGCGATCAAGGCGATGGTCGGCGGACGGGACTACTTCGGCACGTCGGACTACCGCCAGACGAACCTGGCTCGCGGCGCCGGCCGCCAGACCGGTTCCGCGTTCAAGCCGATCGTGCTGGCCGCGGCGCTGGCCAACGGCGTGCCCACCAGCAAGCGGTTCGACGCCCCGTCCGCACAGGTGCACAAGCTGCCCGACGGCACCACCTGGCGGGTGAAGGGCGGCGGCATCGGCAGCGGCACGATGGCCGAGTGCACGGTGGTCTCGTCCAACACCTGCTACGCCAACATCGTCCTGGACCCCGACGTGGGAGGTCAGCGGTCGGTCGACATGGCCAAGGCGCTCGGCGTGGTGTCCACCAAGCTGCTCGCCATCCCGTCCGCGGTGCTCGGCACCAACAACGCCACCGTGCAGGACATGGCGTCGGTGTACGCCACGTTCGCCAACCAGGGCGTGTACGTGCCGCCGGTGATGGTCACCCGCATCGACCGGCCCGACGGCACGATGCTCTACCAGCACGAGCACACGCAGACGAAGGTGCTGGAACCCGAGGTCGCGACCGAGGTCTCGAACATCCTGCCGGGCGTGATCTCGGGCGGCACGGGCACCCGGGCCGACATCGGGCGGCCCGCCGGCGGCAAGACCGGCTCGTCGCAGAACAACGTGGACGGCTGGTTCTGCGGCTACACCCCGCAGCTCGCCACCGCCGTGTGGGTGGGCTTCGCGCAGCCCCGACCCAACAAGGACGGAAAGCTCCAACCCGTGCCGATGACGCCGCCCAACACCCGGATCACGGTCTACGGCGGCACCTACCCGGCGATGATCTGGTCGTCGTTCATGAAGAAGGCGCTCGCGGACCAGCCGCCGCTGCCGCTGGTCGCCCCGCTGGCCGCGCCGCCGGCCACGACGCCGGTCCCCCCGTCGAACGCAGAGCTGCTCAGCCCGGTCACGCTGCCGGGCCAGGTGAAGGTCCCCGACCTGGGCGGCCGCGACACCCGCAAGGCGATCGCCGCGGTCCGCTCGGCCGGTCTGGAGCCGGTGCGGATCGACGCGAACGTCGCAGGGGTGGGACCGGGAACGGTCACGGGCCAGAGCCCGTCCCCCGGCGCGTCGGCGGCCGCCGGCTCCAAGGTGTTCATCGAGTCGACGCCCGGCACCTTCCTGCCCACCACCCCTGTCCCCGACGTCGTCGGCTACGGCACGGGCCAGGCCGAGCAGCAGCTCGAGTCCCTCGGCTACACGGTCCGCAAGGAGGCGGTCGCGGCGCCGCCGGGGGCGGTCCGCAGCGATGGCCTGCCGTTCGAGGCCGGCCAGGTCTGGCGTTCGGTGCCTGCCGCCGGCGAGCGACCGGCCGACGGTGTGGTCGTGCTGAGCTACCAGATCGCCAGCGCGGCGCCGCCGACCACCCCAGGTCCCACCACCACGGCCCCGCGGCGCCCTGCGGCGAACGACTGAACCCGCGCACCGCCGGCGCGCCTGAACCGCTCCGTCCTCCCGGGGAGGTGCCGAACGGCACCTCCCTGCAGGACAGAGCCGGAGTGGGCTGCCTCGCTCCGGACCGGGGCCGACTGGCAAGCTGGACGTCGTGCCCTCCACCGCTGCCCCCGGCGACGCGCCGGCACCCCCCGAAGGTCCCATGGTCGACGGACCGGCCGACGGCGACCACCCCTCCCGGCGTCGCATCCTCTTCCTGGCCGCCGGTCTGCTGTTCGTCGTCGCCACGTTCGGCGTGTGGATCTACGCCCTGTTCTTCTACGACCCGGGCCTGATGATCGACGAGCTCGAGGACCGCTCGTTCCCCACCGCCGCCGAGGAGATCTGCCACCAGGCCCGCGTGAAGATCGAGGCGCTGCCGACCGCGGACCAGACGCCGGACCACGTCGAGCGCGCCGAGGTGGTCGATCAGGCCAACGAGGCGCTGCGGCAGATGACCGCGGAGCTGGCGGCCATCGTCCCCACCGGCGGTGACCCGGCCCAGCAGCGGATCAACTCCGGCATCGAGCAGTGGGTCGAGGACTGGAACACGTTCATCGGCGATCGGCAGGCCTACGCGGACCAGCTGCGCACCGACGACATGACCCGGTTCGCCGAGTCGTTGAAGGCCAACCGGCAGATCTCCCGGGCGATCGACGCGTTCGCGCAGGTCAACCGCATGGAGAGCTGCACGGTCCCCGGCGACGTCGGCTGAGCGTCCGCCCTCCCCGTCGTCCGGCGTTCAGGCGTCGGGCGGGAGCTGCGCGAGGGCTGCTCGACCGGCACGGGCGAGCCGCACGATGCCCTCCTCGTCGACGGCGTCCGGCAGCTCGTCCCAGGTGACCCACCGGTGGTCGAGCGACTCGTGGTTGGGGTCCTCGACCGCACCCGGCGGCGCGAGGACGACGAACCGCAGGTCCAGGTGCAGGTGCTCCCCCAGCGCATCGCGGTGGTCCACCCGGTGCACGTCCACGTCGACCGCGGGCACCAGCACGCGAAGGCCGTCGATCCCGGTCTCCTCGGTGGCCTCCTTGAGCGCGACGCCGGCGAGCTCGTGGTCGCCGTCGGCGTGACCACCGGGCTGCAGCCACCGGCCGAGCTTGGTGTGAAGGAGCAAGAGGACGCGCTCGTGCGCCGCGTCGACGACCAGGGCAGAGCCGGTGAGGTGCCCGGGCGCCGTCACCCGATCGGCGAGCGCGCCCGCGTGCTCGTCGAGGAGGGCCAGGACCCGGTCCCGCTCGGCGTCCCGCCCGGCGCCGGCCCAGACCGCCTCCTCCAGACGGTGGCGGGACCGCGCCGGGTCCGGCGACGGCGCGAGCTCCGGGTCGTCCGCCGGCAGGAGTCGCCAGCCGCTCATCCGGCGTCTCCTGATGCACGGCCTGCCGGAGGGCCGGACGGGCGCCCACGGGAGGCCCCGGGGTGGCCCGGCACCAGGTAGCGCCACGGGTGCTCGACCGCCTTGGTGATGCCGATCCGCGAGGTGCTCAGCGGCCGCGACGGGGGCCGGACGCCGTCGCGGAGCAGCCGCACCGGCGACGCGGGGTCGAGCAGGTCGACGCCGTCGTGGCCGCCGTCGATGCCGAGCGCCGCACACAGCTTGCCGGGCCCGTTGGCGAGGTCCCGGTCGAGGACCCGCTCACCGCGTGCCACCCGCATGGCGTCGAGGCCGGCCACCGGTTCGACGGCCCGGACCAGCACCGCCTCGGCGACGCCCTCCTCGCCGGCGACCACGTTGGCGCACCAGTGGATGCCGTACGAGCGGTACACGTAGAGCAGTCCCGGACGGCCGAACATGCTCGCGTTGCGCGGTGTCGGCCCACGGTGCGCGTGGCTGGCCGGGTCCTGCGCACCCCGGTACGCCTCCACCTCCACGATGCGGCCCGCCCGGTCGCCGACGACCAGCAGCGCGTTCAGCAGCCGGCGGGCCACCGCTCGCGCGTCGCCCGCGAGCTCGGTGCGCGCCGGTGGTGCCCCCTCGACGACCACCGCGGTCACCGCGGGGCGTGGGACGGCGGCACCGGCACGGTCTCCCCCATGGCCGCGACGACGTCGGCCGGCGGCTCCACCGGGTCGCTCGTCCCCGCTGCCACGGACACGTAGGTGACGACCACGTCCGCCACGGACCGGCCCTCGATCGTCAGCACGTAGGCGACGTCGAAGCTCGTCCGGCCCCAGCGGCAGACCCCGCAGTCGACCTCCAGCCGCTCGGGCCAGGTGGCGGGCCCGTGCCAGACGACCCGCGCCGCCTTGAGCATGACGTCCCACGAGTCGGTCCACGCCGAGCCGCCGAGCGACCGCATCCAGTGGTCCATGGCGTCGTCCA
>JAEZAI010000530.1 GCA_023427825.1 Actinomycetes bacterium | reverse complement strand
AGGGCGTCGGCCAGCGCGCCGAGGCGGAAGATGCGGTAGCCGGACTCGACGTCCTTGAGCTGCACGCCGCCCGACCAGATGGTCGCCCAGGTGCTCATGACCCAGTTCCCGGCCTGCTTGTACACGGGGTAGGTCGACAGGTCCCGCTGCACGAGGAGGGCGTCGAGGTCCTCCTCGTACATCTGGCGGTGCAGGTCCTCGAGCACGGCGAGCTCGTGCTGGCCGTCGGCGTCGACGGTGTAGACGAAGTCGTCGGGCGAGAGCTCGCCGGCCTGGAGCCGGCGGCGGAGGTCGCCGAAGGCGAGGTAGTAGGCCTCGCTCATGCCCTGGTTGACCTCGTGCACCAGCATGCGGGCGCCGTCGCGGCCCTCCATGAAGCGCTCGATCTCGCTGCGGGTGCCGTCGGTGGAGCCGTCGTCCACGACGACGAGCTCGTCCACGTAGCCGTAGAGCTTGCCGAGCACGTCGCGGACGGTCGGCTCCTCGTTGTAGGCGGGGACGACGGCGATCCGGCGAGGCTCGGTCATGTCAGGAGTCCTTCCCGGCGTCGGTCGTCACGCGGTTGGCGACGTACCACTCGAAGCTGCGACGCATGCCGTCGTGGATGTCGACCTCGGGCTTCCATCCCAGCACGTCGACCGCCTTGTCGTTGCGGACCGTCTGCGGCTTGAGGTCGCCCGGGCGGCTGGGCCCGAAGCTGACCTCGACGTCACCGGCGAGCTCGGCGGTGATCTCGGCCACCTGGCGGATGGTCACGGGGACCGGACCGTCGACGTTGATCACCTGGTTCTCGGCCTCGGGCTGCAGCGCCAGGACGTGCGCCTGGGCCAGGTCCTCGACGAAGACGAAGTTGCGGCTCTGCATGCCGTCGCCGTCGATCGTGATCGCCTCACCCGACAGGGCGCGGCGGAAGAAGGCGCTCATCACCGTGGTCTCCCGCATGCGGGGGCCGTAGGGGATGCCGTAGCGCAGCACCGTGAACGGGCGGTCGTAGAGGTTGAGGTAGTCGCGGCAGGCGAACTCGGACGCGATCTTGGTGGTGATGTAGAGGTGCCGGTCCATGTCCTCGGTGAACGGCGTGGTCTCGTCGACCACCTCGCCGACCGTCGAGCCGTACACCCACACGGTGGAGGCGAGGACGGTGCGGCCGGCGCCGGTGAGGCGGCCGGCCTCGAGCACGTTGACCGTGCCCTGCACGTTGAGCGCCACGGCGCGGGCCGGATCGGCGTAGATGTCGTTCACGTCGGCCATGGCGGCCAGGTGGAACACGGCCTCGGTGCCCTCGACCGCCGGCTTGAGCGACTCGACGTCGAGGATGTCCGCGTCGGCGAACCACTCGACGTCGCCGCGATGGGGCTCGACGGCGTCGATGACCCGGACGCTGCGACCCGAATCGATCAGCGCGTCGACGACGTTCGAGCCGATGAAGCCGGAACCGCCGGTGACGGCGACCGTCCCGGTGGTGGGGGAGCCGCTCACGAGGGGATCACCTCGTTGAGGGCGGTGATCACCAGCTCGACCTGCTCGTCGGTCATCACGGCCGAGACGGGCAGGCAGATGTGGCGCGCGCAGAGCTCCTCGGCGCCGGGCAGCGGGCCGTCGGCCCACGGCTCGAAGACCGACTGCAGGTGCAGCGGCAGCTCGTACACCTCACCGGAGAGGGCGACCTCGAACTCCTCGCGCATGCGCTTCTTGATGAAAGAGCGGTCCACGCCGGCCGGCAGGAAGGCGATGTACTTGTAGTAGTTGCACCGCGAGTTCTCGGGAATGGCGAGCGGGGTGACCGGGCCGTCGGCCAGCGCCTCGTCGTAGAGGGCGGCGACGTGGCGGCGGTGGTCCACGAACTCGTCGAGGCGGCGGAGCTGGCTGAGCGCGATCGCCGCGTGCGGCTCGCTCATGCGCCAGTTGTAGCCGAGGCGGGTGTGGTCGTTGGTCAGGAACGACGCCTTGCCCTGGTCCCGGTAGATCTTGGCCTCGTCGACGAAGTGGCTGTCGTTGGTGATCAGCATGCCGCCCTCACCGCCGGCGATGACCTTGGTGGGGTAGAAGCTGAACGAGCCGGCCACGCCGAAGGTGCCGGCCATCTGGCCGTCGAGCGAGCTGCCGTGCGCGTGCGCCGCGTCCTCGAACAGCCACAGGCCGTTCTCCTCGCAGATGCGCTGGATGTCGCGGATGGCGGGCGGGATGAAGCCGCCGATGTGCACGACGACGACGCCCACCGTGTTCGGGCCGATGGCGGCCTGCAGGGCGGCGGGGTCCATGGCCATGGTGTTCGGGTCGCAGTCGACGAACTTGATGTCGGCGCCGGCGGAGACGGCTGCCGCCGCGGTGGCGAAGAACGTGTTGGCCTGGACCAGCACCTCCTTGCCCTTGCACTCGAGGACCCGCAACGGGATCTCGACGGCGCTGGTGCCGGAGCTGACGCTGACGGCGTGGGCGACCTTGTGGGCCTCGGCGAACTCGGCCTCGAGCTGGCGACCGACCTGGCCGAGCGTCAGCTGACCGGAGCGGAGGCTCTCGTCGATCTGGCTGAGGATCCACTCCCGGTCCTCGTCGGGGAACGAGATGGCTGCTGCGGGGACGCGCATTCGGCGGCCGTGCCTTTCTGTCTGAGGGGGGGTTCGCCCGGCACGTCGGACCACCACCTGGTCCGATCCGACCCTGAGCCGGTTTCGACGACACTACTCGTTGGCCTCCTGCGGGAGTCGCATCGTCAGGCTCGGTTCACCCTGTCGAAACCTGGCATCGGAGTTGGCGTCCGCCCCTGCGCTTGGCACACTGACCCGGCGCCGAACGGCGCTCGGACAGCGCCGCGTGCGGTCGCAGGGCTGCGTGCGATCGGAAGGGACAGTGGAGTGACCAGGACGAAGAAGCTGGGGATCATGGTGGTGCTCGCCACGCTGCCGTTCCTGTTCGCGTGCGAGGCGCCGCCGCCCGCCGTGGCCGTCGGCAAGATCGACGTCTCGATCAAGCTCCAGCGTGCGTTCGTCTACGACGTCAACGGTGGGCTGCTCCGGGAGATCCCGATCTCGAGCGGCGCCAACGGTCGGACCCCGCTCGGCAACTACAAGGTCTACAGCCGCTCCTCGTGGACGACCTCGGCGGACGACTCGCGCGTGTCCATGAAGTGGATGACCCGCTTCAACGGGGGCATCGGCTTCCACGGCATCCCGCGCCGGGGCAACACGGCCCTGTCCACGCCGCTCGGCGTGAAGCCGGTCTCCCACGGCTGCATCCGCATGGCCGACGAGGACGCCAAGTGGATCTACGACCACGTCCCGAACGGGACGCCGGTCAGCGTCATCCCCAAGTGAGCGTCGGGTCGGACTGACCGACCCATCGCCGAGAACGATCCGATCTTCCCGGTCGGTCGTCGGACGGCCGGGGCTGGACGACCCATCGCCCTTGTCCGGGGCTGGTCCCGCCGATGTCGACGGGCTCCGGCCGCGGTCGCACCGCCCGGGGATCCGGGAGTCCGTTCGGACAGGACCGGGGTCGAATTTCAATCCCCGCGCAGTTCGGTCCGATGGACCGGGTGTGACTTCGAACCCCGACGAGACCGCTCC
>JAEZAI010000520.1 GCA_023427825.1 Actinomycetes bacterium | reverse complement strand
GACATGCGGACCGACGACCGCAACCGCCCGATCGTCCAGGGCGTGATCGCCCTCGCCAGCCACCTGGGCGTGCGGACCGTCGCCGAGGGCGTCGAGGACGCCGAGACGCTCGGCCTCCTCCGGGCCGACGGCGTCGACCTGGTGCAGGGCTACTACCTGGGCCGGCCCGAGGCGCTCCCCACGTTCACCGGCTGACCGCGCCTCGCCGGCGCGCCGCTGCCGTTCCTGGTGGGCCGGCCGGGGATCGAACCCGGGACCGAGCGATTATGAGTCGCCTGCTCTGACCACTGAGCTACCGGCCCGGCGGGAGCGTACCGGCACGGTCCCTGCCCGCTGCCCGGGCCGAGCCGTTCGCGCCGATGCGGTCAGGTCGTGCCGTCGCGTATGACCGCGGCGATGACCCGCATGAGCAGGATCACCCCGAGCGCCAGGCCACCGGCGCCGAGCAGCACCACCAAACGCGTGTCGCCGCCGAGCTTCGGTCCGACGTCGAGCCCCATCAGGAGCACCGACACCAGCCCGAGCCCGACGCCGATGCCGACGAGCAACGCGCGGTTCCACATGGTGCGCGAGAAGCGCGACTCGTCCTCGCTCGCCACCGTGCGGAACTGCAGGGTGCCCCTCGAGGCCAGGGCGAGCGTGCGGCCCACGTCGGCCGGAAGACGACGGAGCACCGGCAGCTCGCCGACGAGCGCCTCGGTGATCTGGTCCTGCGGATCACCCTTCGATCGCTCGGCCGCCTCCTGCTCCGCCAGCTGCTTGCCCGCCGCGACGACCGAGAAGCCAGGGCTCAGCACGCCGAGCGTGCCGTCCAGGGTGACGAGGGCGCGCATCAGCACGACGAGGTCGCCGGGGAGCGTGATCTCGAACTGCCCGAGGACCGGGATGAGATCCGCGAGCGCTCGCACGTCGATCGACCCGCCGGCGCCGAGGTGGTCGGCGAGCAGGCGGGCCAGCGCCCGCTCGAGCTTGTCCCGGGACACGTGGGCGCCGACGTCGGCCACCCGCTCCACGCCGTCGCGCAGCAGCGTGGCATCGCCCTTGGTCAGGGCGATCAGCAGGTCGATGACGGCCTCGATCTGGATCGAGTCGAGACGTCCGACGGCGCCGAAGTCGATGAGGCCGAGCGAGCCGTCCTCCAGCACCATCACGTTGCCGGGGTGCGGGTCGGCGTGGAAGATGCCCACGCTGAGCAGCTGCTGCACGAAAACCGCCAACAGCTGGCGGGCGAGCTCGTCCCGATCAACCTGCGCGTCCGCGGGAAGATCCGACAGCGGCGATCCCGAGAGGCGCTGCTGCACCATCGTGCGGCGCGTGCACAGCTCGCGGTGCACCGCCGGGACGGAGATCGGCGTGGCCGCCAGCAGCTTGTGCATGGTCGCAGTGGCGTCCGCCTCGTCGCGGAAGTCCAGCTCGGAGCGCAGGCTGCGGCCGAACTCGTTGGCGAGCTGGCTGACGCGGAGGTCACGGCCCGCGACCGTGCGGCGCTCTGCGAGCCGTGCCAGCTGGTTGAGGGCGGCGAGGTCGCGCTCGATCGTCTCGCCCACGCCGGGCCGCTGGACCTTGACCACGACCTCCTCGCCGCCGATCAGCGCGGCGGTGTGGGTCTGCCCGATCGACGCCGCCGCGAGCGGCTCCCAGTCGAAGCGCTCGAACACCTCCTCGACCGGCCGCCGGTACTCCGCCTCGAGGACCGCCCGCACCTCGTCGGCCGCCACCGGGTTCGACCGGCTCTGCAGCCGACCGAGCTCCTCGCACAACTCGGGCGACAACAGGTCGATGCGGGTCGCGGCGATCTGGCCCATCTTCACGTAGACGCCGCCCGCCTCCTCGAGCGCCTCACGCAGTCGCACTTCGGGCGGCTCGGGAACCTCGTCCGGGTCGGAGCGGCCGTTGAGACGACCGAGCAGGTGGTGCTTGCGCAGGATCGCCAGCAGCTCCCGGTAGCGGGCGATCGGAGCGACCCGGGCCTTGAGGTCGTGGACCGGGCGCGACGCCTCGACGAGCCCGGCGCGGTCGCCCTGGGCGAGCGTCCCGGGACGCGCCACCAGGTCGAACAGCAGCATCAGCGCCATGGTCGCGGGCACGGCGAGCACCGCCGTGTAGCCGAGCAGCGAGTTGTCGTCCCAGTCCCAGTCGAGGAGACCGGCGGCCACGACGACGGCCACGATCCAGCCGATCGCACCGGCGAGGAGCTGACGCACCCATCCCCGACGGATGCCGAGCAGCCGGCTCCCCAGCAGCGTCGTGATCGTCGCGATGACGACCATGACGACGAGGCTGACCACGAACCTGATCATGACGTTCCTTCCTCGGCCGACCGCCCGCCGTCACCCACGGCCAGCCGCCACAACTCACCGGTGACCACCCCGAGCGCCGCCCCGCCCACCGTGTCGATCGGTAGGTGGGCACCTACTTGGATCCTCGCGAACGCGACGACGAGCGCGGCGGCCACGAGTCCGACCCGCTCCGCGCCCCCGACGTGCGGCCACAGCACCGTGACCATCGTGGTCGCCACGGCGGTGTGACCCGAGGGGAAGCCGCGACCGTCCTTCGGCGTGCCCATCCGCCGGGCGATGTGCGCCAGCTCGTCGGTCGGCCGGCCGCGCCGGATGAACTCCTTCACCACCTTGGCGAGCTGCCAGGCGACCACGCCGCCGATCACGACGCCTGCGGTCGGGCGCCAGTCGTGCCAGCGGCGCCAGGTCAGGAAGCCGCCGACGACAGGACCCCAGAGGCTGCCGATCTGCATGGGAGTCCACAGGGCGGGAGCGAGCCACGCCGGCAGCTCGTTCACGGCGTGGAAGGCGGCCTCCTCGGCGGCCGGCACGCCCTTGGCGGCGATCGCCGAGGACCCGGCGAGGACGCCGGCCGCAGTGACGATCGCGGGGACCCGTTCAGGGCCGACGTGCATGGGCGGTCAGAGTAGCGGTGGGACCACGGCCAGCCCGGACCCTGCGGCGGCGGCCGCCGACGCGGTGGCGGTCTCGATCACCGCACCGTTCACCGCGGCGTGGGAGGCGAGCAGCACATCGAGGACGTCCTCCGCCGGGATCGGCCGGTAGTGCCAGAACCCCTGCGACAGGTCGGAGCCCAGCGCGTCCAAGCACGCCTGCTGCTCCGGTGTCTCGACGCCTTCGGCAACGGTCAGCATCCCGAGCGTGTGGGCGAGCTGCACGATGGCCAGCACGAGCGACGAGCCCGTGCGGTCCTCGACGGAGCTCACGAACGACCGGTCGATCTTCAGGCTGTCGATCGGGAACTGCTGCAGGCGGGCGAGGGACGAATGGCCCGTGCCGAAGTCGTCGATCGCCAGGTGCACTCCGCTGCGCCGGACGTGGCGGATCTGTCGGGCGACGGACGAGGGGTCCTGCATGAGCGCACCCTCGGTGAACTCGAGCACCAGGCGGGCGGGGTCCAGGCCGGTGCGTTCGATCACCTCGGCGACTCGCTCCGGGAGCATCTCGTCGAGCAGCTGGTGCGGCGAGAGGTTCACGCTGACCAACGGTGCGTAGAGCCCCAGATGGTCGCTCCACTCGACGGCGTGACGGCAGGCCGTCTCCATCACGTGCTGGCCGATCTCGTCGATGATCCCGCTCGACTCGGCGTACGGGATGAAGTCGTTGGGCATGATGAGGCCGCGCTCGGGGTGGTTCCAGCGGACCAGGGCCTCCATCACGACGATGGCGCCGCCGCGGTTCGTGTCCACGATCGGCTGGTAGTTCAGGACCAGCTCGCCCCGGGCCGCAGCACCACGCAGCCGAGTGTCGGCCGACGAACCCCGGCCGGACTCGCGGCCCATGTCGGGCGTGTACAGCCGGAACTGGTTCCGGCCGCTGCTCTTGGCGTGGTACATGGCCAGGTCCGCGCAGCGGAGCAGGCCGTCGGCGTCCATCGTCGGGTCGGCCACGGCCACGCCGATGCTCGCTCCGACCACGACCGACTCCTGCGGCAGCTCGACCGGTGGGACCAGCGATTCGATCAGTCGCCGGGCGACGTCGATCGCGGACTCGTCGCCCTCGAGGTCCAGCAGGAGCACGACGAACTCGTCACCGCCGAGCCGGGCGACCGTGTCGCCCTCGCGAACCACGGACCGGAGGCGCTCCGCCACCTGGATGAGCAGCAGGTCCCCCGCCGAGTGACCCAACGTGTCGTTGACGGCTTTGAAGTCGTCGAGGTCCACGAACATGGCCGCCACGTTCCGGTCCGCCGCGGTGGCCTTCAGCGCCTCGTGCAGGTTGCGCTGGAACAGCACCTGGTTCGCCAGCCCGGTGAGCGGGTCGTGCAGCGCCTGGCGGGCCATCTCGGACTGCAGGCGGCGGGTCGCCGTGACGTCACGGAAGCTCCAGACGCGCCCCACCGGCTCGCCGTCCACGTACCGGGGCCGAGAGCGTCGCTCGAGCACGCGGCCGTCGGTCAGCTCCACGATGTCCTCGGTGATGCCGTGGGGGTCGGACTGGAGCGCCTGCATCCGCTGGTCGAACTCCCCGGCGTCGTCGACCTGGGCGTACACGTGGTCGCGCATCGCCAGGAGGTCGCGACGGCGGCCCATGTCGTCGGGGATGTTCCAGATCTCCAGGAACTGACGGTTCCAGAGCTGCGGGACACCTTGCAGGTCGGAGGTGACGATGCCGTCGGCGACCGACTCGAGGGTGGCGGCGAGCACTGCGCTCGTCTCCTCGCGTTCGCGCTCCGCCTGCGAACGCCGGGAGATGTCGGTGATCGTGACCACCAGCCCGCCGACCGTCGGATCGTCGACGAGGTTCACCAGCGAGATCGCCACCGGCAACGTCGTGCGGTCGGCGCAGTAGGCCTCCACGTCGATCGCCACCTTGGTGCCCGACTCCGAGGCGAGCGCCTCGTGGAGGGCCCGACCCAGGGCGAGGCGATGGCTGCCCGGCACCATCATCGTGACGTGGCTGCCCTCGACCGCGCGCTGGCCGATGCCGAGCAGGCGGGTCACCGCAGCCGACGAGGCCCGAACGCGGCCCGACGGGTCGAGCACCATCGCCACGGTCGTCAGGTGCTGCAGCACCGAGCGCAGCAGCGCCATCCGGTCGTGCGCCACCTCCCAGCGACGGCGGTTCGTGAGGTCCCGGATGACGAGCACGATCTCGTCGCCGCGGGTCGAACCGATCATCTCCACCTGGCGCCAGCCGCTCGGCGTGGTGATCCGCAGCTCCAGCGGGTCGCCGACGCGCTCCACCTGCATGCCCGACAGCGACACGAGCGCCATCTCCAGGTCGTCGGGGTGCACCATGTCGATGCAGTTCATGCCGACCGACTCCTCGAGCGATCGACCGAACATGACTTCGGCCGCGTGGTTGCCCCAGAGCAGCTGCGCCGAGCGGTCCACCACCAGGACGGCGTCCGGGAGGTCGTCCAGCATGGCGGCGCGGTCGAGCCCGATGTGGTCCGGCGCGGGTCGCGCCGCCGTCGGATCTCCCTCGATCATCCTCGTGAATATCGGCATGTTCCGGCCCCGGTTGAGGACCGGTTGCCGGTTCCTGGCCGTCCGGACAGCCGCTCTGCAAGCTGGGCCGCTCTGCCACTGAGGTCCCTGAG
>JAEZAI010000227.1 GCA_023427825.1 Actinomycetes bacterium | reverse complement strand
CGGCGGCGACCGCACCACCGGCGGCTACGTCCAGCTCCGGCCGGACGGCAGCCTCGACAAGGTCATGGCCTGACCGACCGCCCGGCCGCACCCCGCCGAACTTGGGGGAATCCGACGGATCACCTGTCGAAATCCCCCAAGTTCGGATGCACCAGCGCGACGCCGGCCGAACTTGGGGGAATCCGACGGATCACTTGTCGAAATCCCCCAAGTTCGTTGCCGGCGCCGGGCGCGGTCAGACGGGGATGATCTCGACGATCGCCTGGTAGTCGGGGATGCGCGAGCCCGGCTCGCGGTGCGCGGCGCCGGCCGGGAGCAGGGCGTTGCCCTCGGGCCAGTGGACCTGGGCCGTGCCCCGGGGCAGGCGCGAGAGGTGCACGTGCGCCGTCATCTCGCCGGTGTCCGAGCGCAGCAGCACGGGCTGGCCGTCGGACAGCCCGAGCGCGTGGGCATCGGTGCGGTCCAGGTACACGGCGTCTCGCACGGCGCCGGTCAGCGGGTCGGTGTCGGCCCATACGATCGAGTTGAACTGCTTGCCGCGGCGCGTCGAGACCAGGAACCGCCCCTCGGGCACGGCAGCCCGCGGCGGGTCGAGCGGTGTGAAGTGGCCCTTGCCGTCGGGTGTGGGGAACCGCCCGCCCGGGCAGAGGTGGCGGCCGCCCCACTGGACGGCGTCGCCGGTGGTCTCCAGGAACTCGATGCCCGCGTACGCCGGGACGGTCCGGGCGATCTCGGCCCGGAGGTCCTGGTTGGTCGGCCATGCGAAGTCGTCGGCACGATCCGGTCGAACGCGGGCGACGACGTCACCGAACAGGCGCCACTCGCTGCGCGCCTCGCCGACCTGCCGAGGGATCTCGGGCGAGAACGCGACTCGCCGCTCGGTGGTGGTGGACGTGCCGCCGCCCTCCTGCTCGTAGCGGGTGGTGACGGGGAGGAGGATCACGTCGTCGCCGTCGACGAGCATCTGCGACGTCACGACAACGTCCTGGTGGATGCGGGTGCCGACGGTGCCGAGCGCCGTCGCCACCGCGTCCGGGTCAGGCATCACGTCCAGGAAGTTGCCGCCCGACATCCACAGCACGTCGAGGTCGCCACGGCCGGCGGCGTCGATCATCTCGGGTGCGGTCAGCCCCTCGCGGGCGGGCACGTCGAAGCCCCACTCCGCGGCGAGTGCAGCGGCCGAGTCCTCGTCGATCGCGACGCCGCCCGGGAAGGCGGTGGCATAGGCCCCCATCTCGGCGCCGCCCTGCACGCCGGAGTGGCCGCGGATCGGCATCAGCCCCGCGCCGTTGCGGCCGACGTTGCCCCTGGCCAGTCCCACGTTGACGATCGCCCGCACCCCCTCCACGCCGAAGGTGTGCTGCGTGATGCCCATCGACCAGATGAGGACCGCCCCGCCGGCGTCGCCGTACATCTGGGCGAACCGCTCGAACGTCTCGGGGTCGACGCCCGAGTCCGCGATCAGGTCGTCCAGGTCCTGCTCGTCGAGCGCGGCGACCAGGTCCTGCCAGCCCGACGTGTGGCGGTCGATGAAGTGGTGGTCCACCTTGCGCTGCGCGACCAGTCGCTTGATCAGCGCGTTGGCCAGGGCGATGTCGCCGCCGGGGCGGACCGGCACGTGCAGGTCGCAGATCCGGGTGCCGAACACGGCGGACTCGGCCGACGACGGCACCCAGTACCGGTCCAGGCCAGGCTCCAGGAACGGGTTGACCACGACGACCCTGGCGCCGTTGCGCTTGGCGTGCTCCAGGTGCTTCATGAACACCGGCTGGTTGTTGGCGGGGTTCGTCCCCCACAGCACGACCAGGTCGGTCTCGAGCACGTCCCGGAGGGAGCACGTCGAGGCGGCCACGCCCATCGACGCCTTGAGCCCCAGCGTCGACGGCGCGTGGCAGACCCGTGCGGCGGAGTCGATGTTGGCGGTGCCCAGGGCCCGGGCCGCCTTGCCGGCGACGTAGTACGTCTCGTTCGTGATGCCCCGCGACGTCATGTAGAGGGCGGTCCGGTCCGGTGTGGTGGCGCGCAGCGCATCGGCGCACGCGTCGAGCGCCTCGTTCCACGTGATGCGCGTGAAGCCGGGCTCGCCGCGACGGCGCCGCATGGGATGGGCGAGGCGACCCATCGACCGCAGCTCCTTGCCCGAGCGCGTGCGGAGCGCGGCCACGTCGGACAGCAGGATCGGGTCCATGGCGTCCGCGGTGTTGAACTCCAGGAGCTCCAGCCGGGTCGTGCAGAGATGGACGCCGTCGATGGTCCAGTCGTGCAGCCCGGCGACACCGAGCGCGCAGCCGTCGCACACGCCCTTGGTGAGGACGTCCCAGGCGTACTTGGGGTGGTTGGAGTTGTCCCGGGCGATCCGCAGCATGTCCTTGAAGTGCCGTGGCTTCTGCTGGTCGACGCCGTTGGGGACGAGTCCGGCCCACAGGTCGGGGTGCAGGCCGACGCGCCGCAGCCCGGCCGCCACCGGTCGGGGGACGACGGGGCGCCGCTCGAGCCGGTCGGCGGGCCGGGGCCGCTGCGCCCGATCAGCCATCCGCCCCTCCCGAGATGTAGGGGTGCACAGCGACATCCCTTGCCGCCATCCTGACCTCAGCATCCGGGGACGCCGTTCGGGCCGGATCAGCGGGCCCTGCGACCACCCGGTCGGTGCCGGCGTAGACGGTGAAGCGGCCGGCGCGGGCGAAGCCGACGAGCACCAGCCCGGCCCGGTCCGCAGTTCGCACGGCGAGCGACGACGGCGCGCTCACGGACACCAACCCGGCGAACCCCGC
>JAEZAI010000199.1 GCA_023427825.1 Actinomycetes bacterium | reverse complement strand
GTCCTGGCACTCCGGCGTCGGTGCGAACTCGGGAACGCCGTCGATGAGGTCGTCGGGAGCGGTGTAGTTCCAACGAGCGGACTGCTGGTCCAGGTAGTCGGGGACGAGCATCCCCTGGTTGGAGGGCAGGTAGCCGGTGACCGCCTGGTACCGGTGCACCGCTCCCTCCAACTGCTCCTTGTCCACCATGCACGTCACCGGTCGGCTGTTGGACCAGCGCAGGACGCCGATCACCGCAGCGCCCGCAAGGACGGCGAGGATCGACAGCACCACCAACACCTCGACCAACGTGGCGCCGAATTGACCGGTGCTCGTCCCTGGCCGCCAGAGCCGAGTCACGGTCGGCGGCGGTGGTGCCGGAACTCGAAGCCCGACAGCGGCGGAGCGGTTGGCGCCGCCATCACCGGTGTGAGATCCCGTGCTCGGCGTCGCGCCGCAGCGACGAGCACCAAACCAGCGATCAGCAGCAGCGAGCCGAGCGTGAGTAACGCTCGAGTATCGCCACCGGTCAGTGCAAGCACGGCGGTTTGAGCCGTGAAAGGCCGCTCGGTGTCAGCGGATCTGACAACCGGCGGAGGCGGCGCTGCCCCGGTGTCGGGCGTCGGCGGCGCGGGAGCCCGCCCGGGGTCGACGTAGAGGAGGCGGTCGGGTGAGCCGGACCCGGCGTCAGCGATCACGCCGGTCGTCGATTCGGTGATGATGGCTGACTCGACCTGTCGAGCGCTGCGCCAAGGGTCCTGGCCGAGGATGACCGCTGCTGCACCGGCGACGTGTGGAGCTGCCATGGACGTCCCATCGTGCACTTCGTATGAGGAGCTTCCGTTGATGGACGCCGATCGAACCTGTTCGCCTGGAGCGAAGATGTCGACGCAAGGTCCCACGTTGGAGAAGTCGGCTCGAACATCGTCCGCCCGGCTGGCGCCAACGACGATCGCTCCGACGACCTCGGTCCCGGTAGCGGAGTTGCACGCAGACGAAGCAGTGTTGCCTGCGGAGACGACGACGGGGACGCCGATAGCGATGAGCTCTCGGACGGCTCGCTCGAGTGCCAGCCCCTGGGAGCCGCCAGCGCTCATGTTCACCACTGCGCGACGGTCTCGAGGATGATTGGCGATGACCCATTCCATCGCCATGGCAGCGAGGGATCTGGTTCCCTCGCCTTCACAATCCAGCATCCTCACAGGCACGAGGGTGACGCCGGGAGCTACGCCCACGGTTGTGCCGCCGATGGTGCCGGCGACGTGAGTGCCGTGACCGGTGCAGTCGCGCGTCGTGTCCGGACCGGCGACGAGGTTGGTGCCCGGCGCCAGCCGGTCGCCGAACTCCTGGTGTGGCGTGATCCCACTATCGAGCACGTACACGATCACACCGCTTCCGTTGTGCGGTGACTTGTACGAGTCGGACAAGGGAAGGGCGCGCTGGTCAGTGCGATCGAGTCCCCACGGGACGACCGGCTTCGGCGGCGGCGTCGTCGTCGTGGTGGTGGTCGTGTCGTCGGGCAGCGTCGAGGTCGTGCTCGTCGACGTCGTCGTGGTCGATGTCGTGGTGCTGCCGTCGGGATCCTCGTCGTCGACCGGGACGAGTTCGTCATCGGGCAGGCTGAACTCCACGTCCTTGTCGACCGTTGCGACCCCAGGGACCATGTCGATTGCCTCGGGCACCGCGGAGGTCGTGACGACCGCGCCTCGGATGACCGTGCCGAACGTGCGCTCCACGGTCACGGGGACGGCTCGCTGGACCTCTGCGAGCACGGCGTCGGCATCGACGCCGTCGTCGAAGGTCAGGAGGTAGGTCTCCTCGTCCTTCGACCCTCCAGCTGCGCCGGCAACTGTGGTGCCGACCCCCAATGCGCAGGCCAACAGCACTGCAACGAGAACCTGCTTGCGCATCGCCCGAACCTTCCCTCCGTGGCGCCTCCCCATGGCGCCCGCTCCCTGAGCCGCACTCTAGGCATTCCGAGCGAACGCTGACGGACATTCAGGAAGCGTGTCTGGTCGTCCAGCGCCCGGACCTCGGGTCGCATTGGGCCCGACATGGGTTCCAGACGTTCCGACGTCAGGCTGACGGACGCAACCGGTCCTGATCAGGGAGCGGTCCCGCCCGCGCCGTTGCGGTCCTCGAACGCCGCAGCGAGCTCCGCTGCACCGGCCACGTCGAGCTCCTCGATCGACACCGGCAACGGCAGCCGCCAGTTGGGGTGCTCGTCGACCGTGCCCGGCAGGTTCGGTCGCCGGACCTGACCGACCGCGTCCTCGAGCGTCGCGATCACCAGGTCGCTGCCGGCTCGGTCGAGGGCGCGGTGCGCAGCGACCGACACGCGGTGCGCGCCGGCCACGTCGTGGGGCACGGACGCAGGGTCCTCGAGCCCACCCATGGCGGCCAGCCGTTCCAGGCGGGCGAGCAGCAGCTCGTCCTCCTCGGGAGCGTCCGGCAGGCCCGCCGCCGAGCGGTCGGCCACGTCGGTCCCGGTCCACATGCCGGCGACCGTGGGCAGGTCGTGCGTGCTGAGCATGGCGACGGTGGTCGACGGCCACTCGGCCGGGGGGTCGTCCTCGAACCAGCCGACCTTGTAGCCGTAGACGCCACGCTCGGACATGGCCTCGCGCACCTCGGGCTCGACCGTGCCGAGGTCCTCGCCGACGAGCACGGCGCCCGCCCGCGCCGCCTCCATGCACGCCAGGTCGAGCAGCTCCGCTTCGAACCCGTAGACGTACGCGCCGTCGAGCGCCTCGGCGCCCGGCGGGATGCAGTACAGGCGGAACAGCCCCATGGCGTGGTCGATGCGCAGCAGGCCGGCGTGGCGGAAGATCCGCCGCAGCGTGTCGATCCACGGCCCGTACGCCGCGGCGCGCAGCTTCCACGGCACGTACGGCGGCAGTCCCCAGTCCTGGCCGAGGGGGCCCAGGTCGTCCGGCGGTGCGCCGACGCGGCACCCGAGCGCGAGCAGGTCCTGGTCGACCCAGGCGTCGGACCCGTCGGGGTCGAAGCCCACGGGCAGGTCGGCCATCAGCTTCGCGCCCGCGTCCGCCGCCGAGGCGAGCTGCCCGCCCGTGAGCAGCTGGATCCACCGCCACCGCTCGACGTCGTCCGCGAGCTCCTCGGTCGCCCGGGCCGCGCCGGCGAGACCGGGGTGGCGGGCCTCGGCCGGGAACGACGACCACCCGCCGCCGTGCTGCTCGGCGAGCGCGCAGAACCGTGCGTGCGCCAGGAGCCCGTCGTCGCCGTCGGCCCCGGCCAGCAACGTGCGGGTCTCCTCGTGGTGGCGCACGAGCTCCCAGATCCGGCGCAGGGCGGCGGACTTCAGCGCCCAGACCGCGTCGCGGTCGATCGTGGGGAGCGTGGACAGCTCTCGACCCGCTCGCGCTGCGGACGTCAGCTGCTCGCCGAGCATCTCCGAGCCGGGGACGTCCTCCACGCGCAGGTACAGCGGCGACCAGAACCGCCGCGTCGACGCGTAGTAGGGCGACGGCTGCTGCGAGGCCAGCGGGACGGGCGCTCCGAGCGGGTTGTGGGCGAGCACCGATGCGCCCCGGTCCCGGGCCCAGCGCGCCAGGTCGGCCAGGTCGGCCAGGTCGCCGTGGCCCCAGCTCGCCTCGGACCTCGCCTGCGCGAGCTGCACCGAGAAGCCCCAGGACCGCTCGGCCGCCCGGCACCGGCCGGGCACCGAGAACACTCGGGTGACGTGGCCCCCGTCGGAGGTCAGCGTGTGGGCGCCGAGCGGCAGGTCGTGGGGGAGCACGTCGACGACCTCGAGCTCGGAGCCGTCGTCGAGCTCGAGCAGTCCTGGCGACCAGACCGCTCGGTCGTCACCCGGTCGGACGAACCAGAGCGACGGTCCCTCGGGGGGACCCTGGGGGTGGTCGTCACCACCCATCGCCGATCGCAGCGCCGCCCGCGACGACTCGTCGGCGCGGTGCCAGTTCCCGTCCGTGCCCCACCACCCGTCGGCGATCCCGAAGGCGTCGCGCCCGTCGCTGTCACCCTCAGACACCTCCACGTTTCTACACTTCCTCCATGCCGTTCCTGGTCGAGCGCCGCCTCCGGGCCGTGGGTCGTCGGCTGGGCGCGCTCCGTGAGGAGCTGGCGATCGCGGACGAGCAGCTGGCGCACTTCGCGGACATCTCGGACGACTCACGTATCCGCTCGCTCGTGTCCGAGACCCCGCTCGCCGATCAGGAGCACCGCGAGGCCGAGCGGACGACGGCGGCAATGGCCCGTCACCGGGCCGAGCTGGTCGAGCAGATCAACCGGTTGGAGGCGGAGCAGGACGACCTGCTCGACCGCCTACACTGACGCTCTCCCCGGCCGACGTCGCACGCCGCCGGGGACCGGGACGGGCCCGAGAGACGAGGACGGTGGGCAACGGTGCCAACCAAGGTCGTGGTCGCAGAGGACGAGGCCATCATCAGGATGGACCTCCGGGAGCTCCTCCAGGAGGAGGGCTACGAGGTCGTGGCGGAGTGCGGTCGCGGTGACGAAGCCGTCCGGCTCGTGCGCGAGCTCCGGCCCGACGTGGCGCTGCTCGACATCAAGATGCCCGGCTTGGACGGCATCTCCGCCGCCCGGGAGATCGCCGTCGACCGGCTGGCCGCCGTCGTCCTGGTGACCGCGTTCTCCCAGCGCGAGCTGATCGAGGAGGCCAGCGACGCCGGGGTCCACGGGTACGTGGTGAAGCCGTTCGAGCGCCACGACCTGGTGCCGGCCATCGAGGTGGCGATCGCCCGGTTCCGCGCCGAGTCCACGCTCGTCGAGCAGGCCGAGTCGGCCGAGGGTCGCCTGGAGGCCCGCAAGGTGATCGACCGTGCCAAGGGCATCCTCATGGACGCCCACGGCATGAGCGAGCAGGACTCCTACGGCTTCATCCAGAAGACGGCCATGAAGGACCGCCGCCAGATGCGAGACGTGGCCCAGGACGTCATCGACGGCGCGCTGGTGCCCGCCGAGTCCGCCTGACCCGGCCTCAAACCGGCTGATCCGGCGTCACACCGGCTGATCCGGCGTCACACCACTTGACGTAGCCTCCGGTCGTGCCGACCGTGATGCTCGTCGACGGGAACTCGCTCACCTACCGGGCCTTCTTCGCCCTGCCGACCGACCTGGCCACCGCGTCGGGTCAGGTCACCAACGCGGTCTTCGGGTTCACGTCCATGCTGCTCAACCTGGTGCGGGACCACCGGCCCGACCGGGTGGTGCTCACCTTCGACCTGCCCGGGGCCACCTTCCGCCACGAGAAG
>JAEZAI010000164.1 GCA_023427825.1 Actinomycetes bacterium | reverse complement strand
CTTGCCGGCACCGTTCGGGCCGAGCACGGTCGTCACCTGGCCGGCACGCGCCGTGAACGACACACCGTCGACCGCGACCGTCCTGCCGTAGCGCACCACGAGGTCCTCGACGACGACGGCCTCGTCGCCGGCGCCCGTCGCGGCGGGGGCCGAGGGTTCGCCGTTCGTCACGCCTGCGGACGCTACCGGCGGTCCAGCAGGGCGGGCACGTCGGCGGGCGTCGCCGCGACCGCCCCCGCGCCGGCGGCAGCCAGCTCCTCGGCACCGCCGTAGCCCCAGGCGGCGCCGATGCAGTCGACACCGTGCGCCGCGGCGCCGAGGACGTCCAGGTCGCGGTCGCCGACGAGGACGCACGTGGAGCGCGCCGGGTCGCCGAGCCCGTCCAGGGTCCGTCCGAGCACCTGCGACTTGCTGGTGGCGGCGCCGTCCATGGTGGCGGCGCCGATCACCTCGAACCGGTCCCGGATGCCGAAGTGCTCGAGCATCATCAGCGTGGGGTCCTCGCCCTTGGAGGTCGCGGTGGACAGCACGTGGCCGTCGTGCGCCACCGCGTCGAGCAGCTGCACCACACCGTCGTAGAGCGACGCCTCGAACACGCCCTCCGTCAGGTATCGCTCCCGGTACAGGCGCACGCCGTCGTCGAGCTGCGGCTCGGGAACGCCCACCTCGGCGAGCATGGTGCGCAGGGGCGGCCCGATGTGGGACCGGAGCACCTCGTGGTCAGGGACCGCCACGCCGAGCTCACCCAGCGCGTGGGCCATGCAGGCGAGGATGCCCGGCTCGGAGTCCCACACCGTTCCGTCGAGGTCGAAGATGACGTGCACCGGCCCAGGCTCCCACACGGCCGTCGGCCCCCTGCACGCCCCCTCGGGCGCCCCGCGTCGCGATGACTTCTGCGTCCGGAGCCCGTCGGACGGGTGTCACGCTGCGAGCCGCCGGCCCCGGCGGCGGAACCGAGGAGCCCCGCCATGCCCCGCATCGTCCCCAACCTCTGGTTCGACATGAACGGTCGGGAGGCCGTCGACTTCTACGTCTCGATCTTCCCGAACTCGCGGATCGTCGCCGAGCTCCCCTACACGGAGGCCGGCCCCGGCCCGACCGGCGAGATCATGGAGATCGACTTCGAGCTCGACGGTCAGCCGTTCGCCGCCATCAACGGCGGACCCCAGTTCACGTTCGACGAGGCCGTGTCGTTCCTCATCGAGTGCGAGGACCAGGCCGAGGTCGACCGCTACTGGGACGCCCTCCTGGCCGACGGCGGCGAGGAGTCCCAGTGCGGGTGGTTGAAGGACCGCTTCGGCCTGTCGTGGCAGGTCGTGCCCAGGGGCATGTACGAGATGATGCAGGGCGACCCCGCCGCGGTCGAGCGGGCGGTCACCGCCATGCTGGGCATGGTGAAGCTCGACCTGGCCGCGCTGCAGGCCGCGTACGACGGCACCGCCTGACCGCAGCACCGGCCCGCATCCACCTGCGGCGAACGGGTTCGGGGACGCCGGTCGGGCGCCGCTACCGTTCCGTCCATGCTCGACGTGCGTCTCATCCGCAACGACCCCGACGCGGTCAAGGCCGGGCTGTCCCGGCGCGGCGAGGACCCCGCCGCCATCGACGAGGTCGCACGTCTCGACGCCGAGCTGCGGAACCTGACGGCCCGACGCGACGGGTTGCGCGCCGAGATCCGCACGCTCTCCAACGAGGTCGGCACGCTGTTTCGCGAGCAGCGCCAGGACGAGGCGAAGGAGCTGCAGGAGCAGAGCCGGATCCTCGGCGCCGAGGAGAAGGCGCTCGACGCCGGCGCCGACGAGCTGGCCGCCGAGCTCCGGGACAAGCTGCTGCGCATCCCCAACGTCCCGTCGGAGGACGCGCCCGACGGGCTGGGCGAGGACGACAACGTGGTGGTGCGAGTGGAGGGCTTCGATGCCGACTCCTACGCCGGGCACCAGCGCGTGCCGCACTGGGAGATCGGCGAGCAGCTCGGGATCCTGGACGTCGAACGGGCCGTGAAGCTCTCGGGCTCCATGTTCGTGATGTACCGCGGCGCCGGGGCCACGCTCGTTCGGGCGCTCTGCCAGCTCGCGCTCGACCGCAACGTGGACCTGTACGAGGAGATCCGCCCGCCGACGCTCGTGCGGACCGACACGATGATCTCCACGGGTCACCTGCCCAAGTTCGAGGAGGAGGCGTACCACCTGGAGCGCGACGACCTGTGGGCGATCCCCACCGCCGAGGTGCCCCTGACCTCGCTGGGGCGCGACGAGATCGTCGACGAGGCCGACCTGCCCCGGCGCTACTGCGCGCACACGAGCTGCTTCCGGCGCGAGGCGGGCTCGGCCGGCAAGGACACCCGAGGGCTGCTGCGCGTCCACGAGTTCGACAAGGTCGAGATCCTGGCGTACTCCACCCCGGAGCAGGCGCCCGACCTGCATGCCGAGATCATGGCCCGGGCAGAAGGCACGATCCGCGACCTGGGCCTGGCGTACCGGGTCCTCGACCTCTGCGCCGGAGACCTGGGGGCCTCGTCGCGGCGGACCTTCGACATCGAGGTCTACGCGCCCGGTGCCGACCGCTGGCTCGAGGTGAGCTCGGTGTCGTGGTTCGGCGACTACCAGGCCCGCCGCGCCAACCTCCGGTACCGGCCCACGGAGGGCAAGGGCACCGAGATCCTCCACACGCTGAACGGCTCGGCGCTCGCGGTGCCCCGGGTGTGGGCGGCCATCGTGGAGACGTACCGTCAGCCTGACGGCACCATCGAGGTGCCCGAGCCGCTGCTCCCGTACTTCCGCGGCCTCACCCACATCGGCTGAGCGACGTGGGCCTGAGCGACGTGAGCCTGAGCGACGTGGGCCTGTGCGGCGTGGGCCTGTGCGGCGCGGGGGAGAGCGACATCGGGTGAGCACCGACCCGCCGGAGCACCCCGGGGCGCGCCAGAGAGCGCGCGCCGTCGACCTCGTCCGTCCGCAGGCCGCGCTGGCCGCGGACCTGCTGCGCTGGATCGCGCTGGGTCTGCTCGTCGGCCTGCTCGCGGGGGTGGCGTCCGCGGTGTTCCTGGCGTCGCTGAAGTGGGCGACCGAGGCGTTCGACGAGCACGGCTCGCTGCTGTGGTTCCTGCCGCTGGCCGGCCTGGCGATCGGCCTGACCTACCACTACGGCGGCGGCCGTTCCGTCGAGGGGAACAACCTCATCCTCGACGAGATCCACGAGCCCTCCGCGTGGGTGCCGCGGCGCATGGCGCCGATGATCCTGATCGGCACGATCGTGACCCACCTGTTCGGCGGATCGGCCGGTCGGGAGGGCACCGCCATCCAGATGAGCGGCAGCCTGACGGACGCCGCGTCGCGCCTGCTCCGGCTCGGCCGGGACGACCGGCGGATCATGCTCGTCACCGCGATCGCCGGTGGCTTCGGTTCGGTGT
>JAEZAI010000115.1 GCA_023427825.1 Actinomycetes bacterium | reverse complement strand
AGCACCACCTGTTCCTGGCGTCGGGCACCAGCGAGGACATCGCCATGCTGCTCGCCTACGAGAAGGGCGCCGATCTGATCGTCGCGGTGGGGACCCACACCTCCATGGTCGACTTCCTCGACAAGGGGCGGGCCGGAATGGCCTCGACGATGGTGACCCGCATCAAGGTGGGCCCGATCCTGGTGGACGCCAAGGGCGTGAGCCGGCTCTACCAGGGACGGGTGCGCAAGCGGGACCTGCTGCTGCTGGTGCTCGCCGCGCTGTTCGCCATGGGCGTGGTCATCCTGATCAGCGAACCGATCCGCCTGCTGATCCGCGCCAACTGGGTGCTGCTCACCGGCGTCGTGTCCCTGCCGGTCCCGACGTGAACGTCCCAGGCGGTCCCGACGTGAACGAGGTCCAGTGATCAACTTCCGGTTCCACCTGATCAGCCTCGTCGCGGTGTTCCTGGCGCTCGGCGTCGGGGTCGCGATGGGGGCGTCGTTCGTGGACCGCGCCACGGTCGACTCGCTGCGGGGCCGGGTGGACGACCTGGACGAGGGCTACCGGCGTCGCGGCGTCGAGCTGGACGCGACCAGGGACCAGCTCGGCCAGGCCGACAGCCAGGCCGCGGCGCTGGCCGGCGAGGGGAGCGAGGCCCTCGACGACCGGCTGACCGAGGTGCCGGTGGTCGTGCTCGCGACCGATGCGGTCACCGGCGATCTCGTCGAGAGCACCCGCACCTCGCTCGGCGCCGCCGGGGCCGAGCTCGCCGGGACGGTGCGGCTCCAGCCCCCGCTGTCGGACCCGTCGGGCGCGGACGTGACCGCCGCGCGACAGCGCTTCGGCATCCGCGGCGACGCCGGAGCCGTCCGGGAGCGGATCGCGACCGACCTGGGCGTGGCGCTGGCGCTGCTGTCCGCCTCGCCCTCGACCGACGCGGAGACCGACGGGTCCGCCGAGACGACCACGACGACCGTCCCGACGGGTGACGCGACCGTCGTGCCCACCCCGACCGACGCCACCCAGGCCCGGGCGTACATCGCGGCGCTGTCCGACCTGGGCATGCTGACCGTCGCCGACACCGACAGCGGCGGCGAGACCCGGTTCCCGCAGGGCAGCGGATTCCGCTACGTGCTGATCGCGGGCGCCGACGAGGACGGCGACGCCGTCATCGTGCCGCTGGCGAACGCCGAGGCGGACCGGGCGCCCCGCACCATGACCGTCGCCGAGGCCCGGGTGCCCCGTCCGAACGGCGAGGCGACGACCACGACGGCGGACCAGCCCGCGCGGGGCTCGGTGGTGCAGGCGCTGCGCGAGGGCGAGGTGGCCGACGCGCTGAGCACGGTCGACGACCTGGAGGAGGCCTTCGGTCGGATCGCCGTCGTGTACGCGATGGCCGAGCAGCGCGACACCGGTCGGGTCGGCCACTACGGGACCGGGACGGGCGCGACCGCGCCGTTCCCGACCGTCCCGGCCTCGTGACGCCCGACCCGGCGTCGTCCCCAGCGGCCGGCGGCCCGGACGAGCCCGACGACCTCACGTCGATGTCGCACGCCGCGGACCCGGACGCGGTCGTCGCCACCCGCAACCGCAACGCCACGGTCATGGCGGTCTTCACCGCGGTCAGCCGCGTCAGCGGCTTCGCCCGCATCGTGGTCGTGGCCGCCGTGCTGGGGACCTCGTACCTGGGCAACACCTACCAGAGCGCCAACACGATCCCGAACATCCTCTTCGAGCTGTTCGCGGCCGGCGTGCTGCAGTCGGTGCTCATCCCGATCATGGTCGACGCCGTCGACGGCCACACCCACCGGGAGGCGGAGGAGACCGCCGGAGCGGTGCTCGGCGCCATGCTCACGCTGCTCGCCGCGGTCGTGGCCGCCGGGCTGGTCGCCGGCACCTGGATCATGGAGATGCTCGTGTCGGGCGTCGACGACGCGGCGATCAGGGCCGCCGAGGTCCAGCTCGGCACCTTCCTGCTCTGGTTCTTCCTGCCCCAGGTGCTGTTCTACGCGGCGAGCATGGTCGCCGCTGCGGTGCTCAACGCCACCGGCCACTTCTGGCAACCCGTGTTCGCCCCGACGATCAACAACGTCGTGGTGATCGCCACCTACCTGGTGTTCGCCGCCATGCGCGGCGGCCAGGCCCCCTCGCTCGACCTCACCACCGGCGAGAAGCTGGTGCTGGCCGTCGGCACGCTGCTGGGTGTGGTCGCGTTCTGCGCGGTCCCCGTCGTCGCGGCGTGGCGCACGGGCTTCCGCATCCGGCCGTCGTTCCGCTTCCGTCATCCCGTCCTGCGGCGTCTCGCCCGCCAGGGCGCCTGGGCCGCCGGGTTCCTGGGCGCGTCGCAGGCGCTGCTCGTGGCGGTGCTGTACCTGGCGAACGGGAGCGAGGGCGGCGTGGTCGTGTACCAGCTCGCCTACGTGCTGTTCATGCTGCCGGTGTCGCTGTTCGCCGTGCCGGTCTTCACCACGGCGTTCCCCGACCTGACCCGCTTCGCCCGCAAGGAGCAGTGGAGCGAGTTCGGCGACGAGGTGGCGCGCACCACCCGGTCGGTCTGCCTGTTCACGATCGCGTCGGCGGGCGCCCTGGCGGCGCTGTCGGGGCCGATCGCGCACGTGGTCGCGCTCGGCAACGCCGCGGACCGCGTGCTCGAGGTGTCGGGCGCGGTCGCAGGGTTCGCGATCGGCGTGCCCGGCTTCGCGCTCGTGCTGCTCCTGACGCGCGTGGCGTACTCGTACCAGGACACCCGCACGCCCACGCTGGTGAACATCGGTGTGGCCGTGCTCGGGACGGCGATCATGGCGGCGCTCGTGTCGGTCGTCCCCGACGTGGACCGCATCACGGCGCTCGGCGTGGGCTACGGCTCCGCGCAGCTGGTCGGGGCCGCTGTGCTCGCAGCGGCGATCCGGTCCCGGGTCCATCGCGCCGGCGCCAGGATCTCCACGGTCGCCGCGCCGGTGCTCCGCGACGTGGTCGCCACCGCGCTGGCCGCCGTCGCCGTCTACGTCGCGGTCCGGGCGCTGCCGGAACCCGGGGTGGCCACCGCGATCGTGCTGTGCGTGGTGGGCGGAGCGGTGCTGGTTGTGCTGCTGCTGGCGCTGCTGCGGCTGTTCGGCGGGCCCAGCCCGATGCGCGCGGTTCGATCGCTCGGGGGCGACCCCGGCGGCACCGTGGCGGGGACGGCGTGATGCGGGCGATGCAGCTGCTCGGTCCGTCGACCGGCGGGATCCGCGTCCACGTGGCCACGCTGGCGGCGGAGCTCACCGCCCTGGGGGTGGACGCGCCGGTGGTGGGACCGGCCGGGGTGCTCGACGGTCTCGGGCCGCAGGCCGGCGTGGTGGCGGTGCCGTCCGCGCTGTCGCCCACGGCGCTGCTGGCGGCGCGACGCGAGCTGCGCCCGTGGCGGGGTCCTGCGCAGGTCGTGCACGCCCACGGGTTGAAGGCCGCCTGGGTCGCACTGCGGGGACGGCCGCCGCGACCGCTCGTCGTCACCGTGCACAACGTCGTCCTGGACGAGTCCGCCGGCCGCGCCGCGGGCTGGCAGCGCCGCCTGGAGCGCGGGGTGCTGGCCCGGGCCGATCGGGTGATCGCCCCCACCGGCGCCATCGCGGCCGGTCTGGACGGCGTGGTGCCGAGGGACCGGGTCCGGGTCATCGTCCCTGCGTCGCCGGTCCCGGTGCTCGAACGCTCCCGCCGGCAGGTCCGCGCCGCGATCGGCGTGAGCGACGACACTCCTCTGGTGACCTGCGTGGCCCGTCTCCACCCCCAGAAGGACCTGCCGACGCTGCTGCGCGCCTGGGCGAGCACCGTCGCCCGCGTGCCCGACGCACGCCTCGCCGTCGTGGGGGAGGGACCGGAGCGCGTGGCCCTCGAGGCGCAGTGCCGCGTGCTCGGCATCGACGGCTCGGTGGACCTCGTCGGCTTCGACCACCACGCGGTGGACTGGATCGGCGCCGCCGACGTCGTCGCGCTGAGCTCGGTGTGGGAGGCGATCCCGCTGGTGCTCGCCGAGGCGATGCAGCTCGGCGTGCCGGTCGTCAGCACCGACGTCGGCCTGGCCGCGGAGCTCCTCGGTGACGGCCGCGCCGGCCAGGTGGCCCCGGTCGGCGACGACGAGGGCCTGGCCGCGGGCATGGTGCGCTTCCTGTCGGACCCCGCGGCCGCCGAGGCGGCGGGTGCGGCGGGACGGGAGCTGGCTGCTCGGCGCTTCGACCCGGGCGAGCTGTCGGCGGCGGTGGCCACCGTCTACGAGGAGCTCGCGGGGGTGGCACGTTGAGGCGTCGTCCGCTGCTGGTCGTCCCGCTCGTGGCGGTGCTCGCGGCCCTGGTGCCCCCGTCCGTCCCCGGCGCGTCGCCGGCGTCGCCATCGGTTGCGGAGGCGCCGCGACGGGTCCTCGTGGTCACGCTGCCGCGGGTGACCTGGGGCGTGCTCGAGCAGGAGCGACCGCCGCGGCTGACCGAGTTCCTGCAGGGCGCCGCGGTCGCGTCGATGAGCACCCGGACCGTCGGTCCCCGCACGGACGGCGCTGACGCCTACCTCACGATCGGTGCCGGCAACCGCGCCGACGCGTTCAACTCGCTCACCGCCGGCGACGCCTCGCAGGTGTCGGAGTCCACGCCGTCGGGCTCCGCAGCGGAGGTCTACCGGCGCCGGACGGGCATCGAGCCCGACGGCGAGGTGGTCGTGCTGTCGATCGCCGAGCAGATCTCCCGCAACGACGACCTGCTGTACGGCTCCGCCCCCGGCGCCCTGGCCAGCGCCCGCGCGGACGAGGGCGTGCGCATGGGCGCCGTGGGCAACGCCGACACCGGGCTCGCCAACTCGCCCCCGCAGCGGGAGGTGGCCCTCGGGGCCATGACCAGGGACGGGCAGGTCGCGGTCGGCAACGTGTCGTCGAGCCTGCTCGTGGCCGACCCCCTGTCGCCGTTCGGCGTGCGGACGGACCAGCAGGCGCTGCTCGCGTCGGTCACGCGGGGCTGGGACGCCGCGCGCGTGCAGCTCGTCGAGCTGTCGGACCTGGAGCGCGCCGAGGAGGCCCGGGCGCAGAGCACGGTGGAGCAGGGCGACGACCAGTTCGCGACCGCGCTCGAGCGCGCGGACGCCGCGTTCGCCGAGCTGCTCGCCACCGTCGACCTCGCCGAGGACCTCGTGATGGTGGTGGCGCCGACCGCCCCGATCGCGGGCGAGCAGCTCACCGAGTTCGGCATGCAGGGCCCCGGAGTCGAACCGGGATGGGCCCGGTCGCCGACCACCCGCCGGGCCGGGTTCGTGACGCTCACCGACGTGGCGCCGACGATCCTCGACGCCTTCGACATCGACCCGCCGTCCGAGGTGAACGACACCCCGATCGTGGCCGTGGGCGGCGGGGGGACGTCGCTGTCGGAGCGGATCGACACGATGGTCCGCGACGACGAGCGGGCGCTGTTCCGGGACGAGGCCACCGGACCCATCACCGTCGCGTTCATCGTCACGCTCGTGCTGCTGCTGCTCGCCGTGATGTGGGCGGTCGGCCGTGCCGCCCGGTGGAAGCGGCCGGTGCGGTGGTGGGCGCTGGCGATCGTCGCGACGCCGTCGGCCATCTTCCTGTCGGGGCTCCTGCCGTACGGGCCGTTCTCGGTGGCGACCTTCGGCCTGGCGATCGCGGCGGGGTCGGTGGTGCTGGCGGCCATCGCGGCGCAGCTCGGACGCTTCGACGCGGTCGCCCCGCCGGTGATCCTGTGCGGTCTGGCCGTGGTGGTGCTCGGCGTCGACATCGTCACCGGCGGCCACCTGCAGCTCAACACGATCTTCGGCTACTCGCCGATCGTCGCGGGCCGCTTCGCCGGCTACGGCAACCAGGCGTTCTCGATCCTCACGATCTCGGCGCTGGTGCTCGTCACCGGGGGCTGGGAGATCTGGCGGCGCCGTCGTCCCGACTCGGGGAACACCGGGCGGCTGATCGCGGCGGTCGTCGTGTTCCTGCTCGTCGTCGTGCTCGACGGCTCGCCGCTGTGGGGCTCCGACGTGGGCGGCGTGCTGGCGTCGATCCCGGCGTTCACCGTCTGCATCCTGCTGCTGCTCGGCATCCGGATCCGCATGCGGCTGGTCGCGCTGATCGGCGCGTGCACGGTCGGCGCCCTGGCGCTGTTCGCCGCGCTCGACCTGGCCCGCCCGGTGGACTCCCGCACGCACCTGGGTCGCTTCGCCCAGAAGCTCCTCGACGGCGACGGCGCGCTGATCCTGCAGCGCAAGCTCGAGGCCAACGTGAGCATCCTCACCTCGACGGTCTGGACGTTCGTGATCCCGATCGCGCTGCTGTTCGTCGGGTACCTGACCTGGCGCCCGAACCGCCTGATGCGCCGGCTCAACTCGGAGCACAGCGGGTTCCGGGCGTTCGGCATCTCCGGGCTGACCCTCGGCCTGCTCGCCTGGGCGGTGAACGACTCGGGCGTGGCGATCCCCGCCCTCATGCTCACGGTCGCGCTGCCGTACACGGCGTACCTCGCCCTGGGGCTCGGCGCCGTGGACGGGGCACCGGACGCCGACGACGCCGAGGCGCTCGACGACGACCTCGGTGAGGACCTCGGCGGACACCGTCCGGTCGACGAGGTCCCGGCGTGAGCTGGACGCTGCTCGGGCTCGTCGTCGGCGGGGTGCTGACCGCCGCGGTGTGGTCGCTGTCGGAGCAGGCGTTCGCCGTCCCCGCCCTCGAGCGGACCAACTACCGCGGCGCCACGCTGCACACGGCGATCGGCGTGCTGATCCCGGTCGCCGTGCTGCTGGTCGTGGCGCTCGTCCGGCTGGTGCTCGCCGCCGAGGACGCCTGGTACGCGTGGGACCAGCTCAGCTCGACCACGCTGATCGCGGTCACCGGCTTCTCGCTGCTCGGCCTCTTCGACGACGTCGCGGGCGTGGGCCAGTCGGGCGGGTTCCGCAGCCACGTCGGTGCGCTCCGACGCGGCCGGGTCACCTCCGGGATGATCAAGCTCGTGGGCGGCGCGGCGGTGGGCGTGGTCGTCGTGTCGGTGATGCAGGGCGACACGCCGTTCCTGCAGGAGGGGACCGGCTCGGCGATCGGGCTGCTGCGCGACGGCGCGATCGTCGCCCTCGCCGCCAACCTCGGCAACCTGTTCGACCGGGCGCCCGGCCGGGCCACCAAGTTCACGGCGGTGACGTTCGTCGTGCTCGCGCTCGTGGTGCGCAACTCGATCCTGTTCATGCCCGCGGTCGCCATCGGTTCCGGCCTGGGACTGCTCGCGCCCGACCTCCGCGAGCGGGCGATGCTCGGCGACGCCGGTGCCAACCCGCTCGGCGCCGTCTGCGGGATCGCCGCGCTGTGGGCGGTGCCCGACCCGTGGGCCCGCTGGGTGCTCCTCGCCGGCGTGCTCGCGTTCAACCTCGTCAGCGAGGTCGTGTCGTTCTCGACGGTGATCGACTCGGTGGGGCCGCTGCGCTGGTTCGACCGCCTCGGCTCGCTGCGAGGACGCTCGGTCGCCGACGGGTGACCCGGTTCTGTTGCGCGATATGCGGCCCAATTGCCGTGGATCGCGCAACGAAACGGCGGCGACGGCGCGGCGGGCTCAGCTCCGGGACCGGACGACCTCGACGGCGGTGGCCGGATCGGCGGCGTTGAGGCCGTCGGTGCCCATGTCGAGCAGCTGGGTGTAGCCCTCGGCGGTCTCCCAGCGGGCGTCGTTCGGCCAGACCCAGACGACCAGGCCGTCGGCGTGGGCCCGCTCCAACATGGCGGCGTTGACCACCTCGATGCCCTCGAAGTCGGGCGGGACCTGCAGGATCGTGCGACCGGCGGGCGGCAGCGTGCCCTGCAGCACGTAGGCGGACGTGGCGCCCAGCCCCGGCGTGATCGCCGCGCCCGGTGCCGCGGCGGCGAAGGCCTCGGCGACCGCGTCGTCGAACGAGGTGACCACCACCCGGTCGGTCAGGTCGTGCTCGCGGACCAGGCGGGCCAGCTCCTCGGCGGCCGGGACGGCCTCCGGTGCCTTGCCCTTGATCTCGATGTTCAACACGTGGTCGGGGTGGTCGAGCGCGATGCGCTCGAAGCTCGTGATCGCGAAGTCGTCGGGCTCCGCGCCGTCGGGCGGCGCCACCTCGCCGGTGCGCACCCCGCGCAGCATGTACTCGTCGTCGGGGCGGTCCTTGCAGGTGCAGTCCTCGGTGAACCAGTAGGCCGCGTCCAGCGCGTGCAGCTCGTCGTAGGTCATGGAGCCGACGGCTCCCGAGCCCTCGGTGGTGCGGTCGACCGTGTCGTCGTGCTGGACGACGAGCACGCCGTCCGAGCTCAGCTGCACGTCCATGTCCAAGGCGTCGACGCCGGCGGCCGCCGAGCGGTCGAACCCGTAGGGCGTGTCGTGCGGGTGCACGTCGTCGCCGCCGGCGTGGGCGAGCACGATCGGACGGTCGAGCGCCAGCAGCGCCGCCACCGTCGTCGCCTCGGGCGCAGGCGCGGTCGACGTCGAGGTGGTGCTCGACGTGCCGCCGTCATCGCGGTCGGCGCCGGAGCCCGAGTCGTCGGAGCTGCACGATGCGGCGCCCACCGTCAGCGCGACCACCGCGACGGCGAGCATCAGGAGCTTGGTCCGGCCCATGCGCGGGAGCATAGGGAGCGGGCCGGTCCGCGGTCGGTCACATGTCACGCCCTGCAACGGCGCCGATCGCGCCGCGCTCCGCGGACGGGGTCCGGGGAGCGCGATAGCCTCGACCAAACGACCCAGGAGCAGTTGTGGCCAAGCACATCTTCGTGACCGGCGGCGTGGCATCCAGTCTGGGGAAGGGTCTCACGGCCTCCTCCCTCGGACGGTTGCTCAAGGCTCGGGGTCTACGGGTCACCATGCAGAAGCTGGATCCGTACATCAACGTGGATCCCGGGACCATGAACCCGTTCGAGCACGGTGAGGTGTTCGTCACCAAGGACGGCGGCGAGACCGACCTGGACCTCGGGCACTACGAGCGCTTCATCGACGAGGAGCTCACCCGGGACTCCAACGCCACGACCGGCTCCATCTACCAGTCGGTGCTGGCCGCCGAGCGCCGCGGCGAGTACCTGGGCAAGACCGTCCAGGTCATCCCCCACATCACCGACGAGATCAAGCGTCGCATCTCCCGCCTGGCGGTCGACGGCACCGACGTGGTGATCACCGAGATCGGCGGCACGGTCGGCGACATCGAGATCCTCCCGTTCCTCGAGGCCATCCGGCAGCTGCGCCTGGACGTCGGGCGCCAGAACGTCTGCTACGTGCACGTCACCCTCGTGCCGTTCATCGGCCCGTCCGGCGAGCAGAAGACCAAGCCCACGCAGCACTCGGTCACCGAGCTGCGCAGCCGGGGCATCCAGCCCGACGCGATCGTGTGCCGCTCCGAGGAGGCGATCTCCTCTGACCTCAAGCGCAAGATCTCCGCGCTGTGCGACGTGCCGATCCAGGCCGTCGTCAACGCCGCCGACGCGAGCAGCCTCTATGACATCCCGCTCGTCATGCACGACGAGGGCCTCGACGACGTCGTGTGCAAGATCCTCCACCTGCCCGACATCGAACCCGACCTCACCGAGTGGAACGACCTCGTGAGACGCGTCGCAGCCGCCACCTTCCCGGTCCGGGTCGGCATCATCGGCAAGTACGTGAGCCTGCCCGACGCCTACCTGTCGGTCGTCGAGTCGCTCAAGCACGCCGGCTTCCACCACGGGGTGGACGTCGAGATCG
>JAEZAI010000641.1 GCA_023427825.1 Actinomycetes bacterium | reverse complement strand
CCGCGGACGATCTCGGTGCGGGGGCGGCCCGCGTCGAGCTGTGCGAGCAGCTCTGGCTCGGACGGACCGACGCCGCGACCGAGCACGACGCGGTGCACCTGGACCAGGAACCCGTGGGGATCGGGGTCGCCCAGCGCCCAGGCCACGTGCTGCTCGATCGCCCGGCTCCACATCGGCTGGACCTCGGCGCGCCAGCCCACGCCGAGCGGGGTGTCGAACGGCGTGTTGAGGCCGGCCACGACCTCCAGGCGGGGCCCGCCTCGGGCCAGGAAGTCGAGCTGCGCCTGCAGCTCCCAATCCTCGGGCTCGCGCTGGAGCACCACGTTGAACAGGTGCGCCACGAACCACGGGTCCTCGGCGAGCAGGGCGCGCACGACCCCGCCGCACACGTCCCGGGGTGACCGGTCGGGAGCGAGGAGCACCTCGGCGACGTGGAGCGAGACAGCGGGGTCCACCGCGCCCACGTCGACGAGCAGGTCGGCGAACTCTCCGTCCACGATCCCCTGGCCGTGCGGCTGCCAGGCGTCAGCGATGGCCCCGTAGAGCGCGTCGGTGCGGGCGACGGCGTGCTCCATGCTCCACTTCTGGTCGAACAGCTCACGCCCGCGACGGCCCATCTTCTCCCGCAGGCCGCCGTCGGCCACGAGGGTGGCGAGAGCATCGGCGAGCGACGCGGCGTCGCCGGGCGGGACCAACAGGCCGTTGTCCTCGACCAGGTCCGCCATGCCGCCCTCGTCGCAGGCGACGACGGGCTTGGCGAAGCTCATGGCCTCGAGCAGCACGAGCCCGAACGACTCGTACCGCGACGGAGCGCAGAACAGGTCGCAGGACGCGTAGGCGGCGCGCACCTCGTCGTCGGGCAGCTCGCCGGCGAACCTGACCCGGTCGAGCAGGTCCGGCCGGTCCGCGTGGTCGTGCAGGAACGCCTCCCGGTAGGTCCGGTCCATCTCGGTGCTCGGCGTGTCGCGTCCGACGATCGTGACCCGCAGCTCCGGGAACCGCTCAAGGAGATCCGGGAGCACCTCCAGCAGGACGTCGATCCCCTTGCGACGCTCCAGGCGGCCGACGAAGAGCAGGTCGACCGAGCCGTCGTCGCCGTCGCGGACCGCAGTGGTGCCCGGCGACGGATCGGTCAGCCCGAAGTGCGCCAGGTGGACCTGGCCCTCGGTGCGGGCACGAGCCGAGCGCTCGGTGGCGGTGGAGTTCGCGTGCAGGTGGGGCGCTCGCCGCAGCGTCTCCGCCTCCAGGGCGGCGAGCGCCTGGATGTGCGGGCGGTCCTTCCACGACTCGAGGATCTCGGTGACCTTCTCGATGGTGGTGACCACCGAGGTGATCGTCGGGAACCGCCCGTCGAGCGAGGGGAACAGGCTCTCGCAGTTCCAGATCGGGGCCGAGACCAGCGACAGCGGACGGCGTCGGTGGAGCCGGTCGACCTCGTGGTACAGCGCGGCGCAGTGCTCCAGGTTGTGGCGCAGCACGGAACCCTCGAGCCCGTCCACGAAGCGGTCCTGCACCGGCACGCGGTGGACCCAGACGCCCTCCTCCACCTCGATGCGGTGGTTGGAGTCGGACCGGGTGACGACGTGGACCTCGTGGCCGGCGGCCGCCAGTCCGCGGGCCGTGTCCGACGTGAACCGGCCGACGCCGCCGACCTGGGGCGGATACTCGCCGGACACGAAGCAGTAGCGCCGCGGCTCGCCCGCCGAGACCGTGGGGAACGGCCGGAACTCGGCATCCGGGGCGGGCGGCAACTGCACCGAGCGCCGCTCCGCTGCCGAGCCGAGCGCCACGCCGTCGCCGAGACCGCGGTTCACCTGGTCGACGAAGTCGGCGACACGGTCCTCGTCGGCGCCCGACCGTCGGAGCTCGCGCGTGCCCGACGCGATCACACCGTTGGCCCACGTCGTCAGCTCGATGAGGACCTCGCCGGGTGACCGCGTGGCGGTGCCGTGGCTCAGCGCGAAGTAGCACCGGTTCTTGACGATCGGGTACGGGTGCGTCCAGGTCGTTCGGTCCGCCCGCAGGTGACCGGGCAGGTAGTGGTGGTGGACCGCGGCGCCGGCGATCGGGACCAGGCGGTGGCCGGCGTCGACGAGCTGCATGCACAGCTCGGTCTCGTCCAGGTAGTACTCGATCGTCTCGTCGAACCCGCCGACCTCCACCAGCGCCGTGCGCCGGAAGCTGCAGTTGGTGCCCTGCAGGTAGACGAACGGGTCGGCCTGCGGGTACAGGTACTCGTCGAACGGCGGGCCCAGGTCGAAGCGGGGCTCGCCGATCCTGGTGCACGCCGAGTAGCGGTACTGCAGCTCCACGCCGGTGTGGTCGAACACGAGCCCTCCGGCGCCGGCGACCTCGGGGGCGTCGTAGGCCGCCAGGAGACCCGCCACCCAGTCGGGCTCCGGGATGGCGTCGTCGTCGATGAACGCCACGACGTCACCGGCCGCGGCCGCGATGCCCAGGTTCCGGGACCTGCCGAGGTGCACCTCGTCGAAGCGGACGACGCGGAGACGGTCGTCCCAGGCCGACAGCAGCTCATCGGTCCCGTCGGTCGACGGCCCGTTGACGACGATGACCTCGAACTCGGCGCCGACCTGACGCCGCAGGCCGTCGAGCGTCGCCGGCAGGCTCGCCGCCCGGTTGTAGGTGTTGATGACGACGGACGCTCGCACCTTCAGCTCCTAGGTCGAGGTGTTCGGCCAGGTCAGCACGACGGTGGAGTGGTCGCAGCCTGCGTCCTCGAGACGTCGCACCGCGTCGGCCGCCGTGCTGACGGGCTGTTCGGACTCCGGAAGGATCAATCGCGCCGAGGCACCCGACCCGAGGAGCCGGTCGAACTCGTCGAGGGTGTCGCCGGCCCCGAGGATGCCCGTCGGCCAGAACTCGAACGCGATCGACGGCCGGGCCCGCTCGATCAGCTGTCTCGCCCCCCGCAGGATCTGGAGGTCCGCGCCCTGCGCGTCCGAGGCGATCAACGTCGGACGGGCGCTCTCGGGCAGCAGCTCGTCGAGGGAGACGAGGGGGACCGACCGGTGGGCGACCTCCACCGGGTTGGGGCTCGTCCGGTGGTCACCGGTGTTGTCGGGCGAGACCGACAGGCGGCAGGTCCCGGTGGTGTCGCCGGCGGCGGCCAGGACCGGCAGCACGTTGCCGATCGAGTTGAGGTCCAGGTTGAACGTCAGCAGGGAGAAGTTCTCGATCGACGGCTCGATCGCGATCACACGTCCCTCGGGCCCGACCGCGCGTGCGAGCGCGATCGCCGTGTACCCGACGTTGGCACCGACGTTCAGCACGGTGTCACCGGGACCGACCATCGATCGCAGGAGGTCCGTCTCGGACCGCTCCCAGTACCCGTTCGCCTTGATGTGCGGGAGGATGAAGCGGTCGTACGACGGGAAGGCCAGGCGGCCGACGTCGGAGTCGACCACCTCCAGCCCTGCGGTGCCGCCGCCCAGGAACCCCTGGATGGCCGGACGCCCGTGCGCCACGACGA
>JAEZAI010000630.1 GCA_023427825.1 Actinomycetes bacterium | reverse complement strand
AGCTGCCGGCCGCGCTCGGTCCGGCCACGTCGGTGGCCGAGCTCGAGCGGGTGTTCGCCGCCCAGCCGCGGGCGGTGTTCGTGCCCGTGCTCGACGACCGCGGTGCCGTCGGGGCGCTCGTCACCCGCGACGCCGTCGCCCGCATCCCACCCGCCCACCGAGGCTCGGTCCCGGTGCGCTCGCTGTCCGAGCCGCTCGTCGCTCTGCCCCGCGTCCACCCCACCGAGTCCGTCGAGTCCGTCGTCGGGCGCCTTGGTCGCGGTCGGTCCTGGTGGGCGCTCGTCGTGGACGGCCGTGGCGTGGAGGGCGTGCTCTGCTCCGAGGACGTCGACGCGGTGCTCGACGTCGCCACCAGCTGAACCGCGCCGCCCGGTAGCCTAGAGACGTGTCCGAGGTGGTCGGTCGAGGCTCCGGCCGATCCCCGGGTCGTCGGTCGGGTGGATGGCCCGGGGGGTGGCTCCGGCGCATGCTGGTCGCCCTGCTCCGCCAACGCCGGCGACTGCTGCTCGCCACGGTCGCCATCGCCCTGTCGGTCGGGTACCTGGCCGGTGCGCTGAACCTGCTGGACCGCGTCGGGACCGGCCTGGACAACCTCGCCGCCGCAGGCGCCGGGCCCGCGGAGCTGGTGGTCGAGGGCGGCGTCGCGTACGAGTCGCCGACCGAGCAGGTCCGTCGACTGGTGCCCGCAGCGGTCGGTGCAGCGGTGGAGCAGGTGCCCGGGGTGGCGGCAGCTTCGCCCCGGATCGAGGACACGGCACCCCTCGTGGGGCCGGACGGCACGACGCTCGTCCCGCTCGGCCTGACCGAGCAGCCGATCGGTGCCAACTTCCCGACCGATCCCCGCCTGTCGGCCTACGAGTTCGCCGAGGGCGGCCCGCCGACCACAGCGGAGCAGGTGGCGATCGATTCGCGCTCCGCGAGCGCCGGCGGCGTGGGAGTGGGCGACGAGGTCATCGGCGGCGGCCGCGCCGGTGCGGCCCCGTACACGATCTCGGGCATCGTGCGGACCGAGGGCGGTGGGCTGCCGCCGGGCTCGAGCCTGGCGCTGCTCACCACCGAGGAGGCCCGGGTCCGCTTCGACCGGCCCACCGACGACAACACCGTCGACGTGCTCCTCGAGCCCGGCGCCGACGAGGACCAGGTCCGGGCCGCCATCGCGGCCATGCTCCCGCCGGGGATCGACGTGGTGGACGGCGCCACCGCGGCCGAGCACCGCCAGGAGAGCGTGGACCGCAGCTTCACGCTCGTACGCAGCCTCATCCTCGGCTTCGCCGGGTTGGCGCTCATCGTCGGGATGGTGACCGTCGGCAACTCGCTGGCGCTGCTCTACGCCGAGCGGCGGCGCACCTTCGCGGGCCTCCGTCTGGTGGGCGCCAAGCCGTGGCAGCTGCTCACCGCCGCGCTCGTCGAGGCGGCGTCGCTCGCGCTCGTCGCCTCGTTGCTCGGCGCGCCCCTCGGGCTCCTGCTCGGTCGCCTGATCGAGGGGGCGCTGGGGGCGCTCAACACGTCGGTGCCCGTCGCCGGCTCTGCGGTGTCGCTCTCGGCGCTGGCGTGGGCGGTGGTCATCGGCGTGGTGGCCACGGTCGTCGCCGCGGTCCTGCCTGCGATCCGAGCCTGCCGGGTCCCACCCATCGAGGCCGTGAGCCACGCCGCCGCGCCGGCGCCCCGCACGCTGGGCCAGTCGGTGGCCCGCATCGGCGTGGTCGCCGTGGTGCTCGGCCTGGCCGCAGCGCTGCTCGTGTCCAGGGGCGAGGCGGGCATGAACCCGGTGGCCCTGGGATTGGGCACGGCCGCAGCCGTGTGCGTGCTCGGCCTGCTGCCGCTCGTCCTGTCAGGGCTGGTGTCGGGCGCGGTCCGCCTGCTGCCGCTCCGCCCGCCCGCGCTGCGCACGATCGCCTCACGTGACGTCTCGCGGCACCGCTCGCGCACCGCTGCCACCGCCGCAGCGCTGATCCTGGCGACGGCGGTCGTGTCGGGCCTGGCGGTGTTCCTGGCGTCCTTCGCCAGCTCGGTCGACGGCGAGGTGAAGGACCTGGTGCAGGCCGACCTGGTCGTGGACTCCGGCACGTTCACCAAGGGCGGCCTCCCGGCGGACCTCGTCGCCAAGATCTCCGACCTGGACACCGTGACGGCGGCGTGCGGGTGGGAGATCGGCCGGGGCTGGGTCGGCTCTCGTGCCGTGCGCATGACCGGCTTCGACATGGCCAACTTCAACTCGCTGCTCCGGCCGCGATGGGAGGGCGAGGCGCCCGCCGGCCTGGACGCCGCGAGCGTGATCGTGTCGTCCCGCCTGGCCGACGAGCTCGGGATCCAGGTCGGCTCCTCGCTGCCGATCACGTTCACCAGCACGGGCGCCGAGACGCTCCGCGTGGCCGGCGTCTACTCGTCGGGCGACCTGCTGCTCGGCGACATGGTGCTGGACCGGGCGGTGGTGAAGCGCCAGGTGCCCGCCACCACCGACATCGCCGCGCTCGTGGCCCTCCAGCCCGACGACGCTGCGAGCCGGGCCCAGGTGGAGGAGCTCGCTGCGCAGTCGGGCGTCACGTCGGTGCTGCAGCCCGAGGCGTTCGTGGAGCGGCGCTCCGAGGTGCTGCTCGGGTTCCAGCGGGTGATCGAGTGGATGCTCCTGTTCACGCTGGTGCAGGCGCTGATCGGCGTGGTCAACACCCTCCTGCTGTCGGTGGGGGAGCGGCGGCGCGAGCTCGGCCTGCTGCGGGCGAGCGGCGCCGCACGCCGGCAGGTGCTGCGCATGGTGCTCGGGGAGGGTGTCTCGCTGGCGGTGGTCGGCACCCTGGTCGGCCTGTTCGTGGGCATCGTCGGCGCGTGGCTCGGCGTGGCGGCGCTGTCGT
>JAEZAI010000619.1 GCA_023427825.1 Actinomycetes bacterium | reverse complement strand
GGATCTCGGCTCGGGCCAGGCTGGCCCCCAGGCAGTAGTGCACCCCGCCGCCACCGAAGGTGACGTGGTCGTTGGGGGTGCGGCCCACGTCGAAGCGGTGCGGGTCGTCGAAGACGTCCTCGTCCCGGTTGGCCGACGCGTAGTAGATGACGACCTTGTCGCCGGCCCGCATGGTCACGCCCCGCAGCTCGGTGTCGTGGCGGACGGTGCGGCGGAAGTTGTGGATGGAGCTGCCGAACCGCAGCATCTCCTCCACGCCGGTGTCCCACAGCGACGGGTCGTTGCGGAGCCGCTCGGCCTGGTCGGGATGCTCGAGCAGGGCGAGCAGCGAGTGGTTGATCAGGTTGCGGGTCGTCTCGTTGCCGGCGACGACGAGGGTGATGAAGAACATGTTGAGCTCGTCGTTGCGCAGCCGCTCGCCGTCGATCTCGGCCTGGACCAGCGCGGTCATGAGGTCGTCGCGCGGATTGGTCCGCCGGTCCTCGGCGACGGCGTCGCACAGGGCGTAGATCTCGGCCGACGCGAGCTCGGGGTTCACGTGCGCGTACTCGGGATCGTCACGCGACCCGATGAGGTCGTTCGACGCCTCGAACATCCGCGGCCACAGCTCGGGCTCCAGGCCGATCATCTCGCAGATCATCTGCACCGGGACCTGGCCGGCGATCTCCTCGACGAACTCGCACTCGCCCCGGTCCCTGACCGCGGCGACCACGTCGTGCGCCCGGCGGTCGATGTCCTCGACCAGCATGGCGATCATCCGCGGCGTGAACGCCTTGGACACCAGGCGTCGCGCCCGGTTGTGCGCCGGCGGGTCCTGGTTGAGGATCGACAGCCGCAGCGCGGCGAGCGACTCCTCGTCCTGGGTCGGGATGAACGTGGCGCCGAGCTCGCTCGAGAACGTCTCCCAGTCGTGGCTGACCTTGCGGACGTCCGCGTGCTTGGTGATCGCCCAGAAGCCCGGGCCGTCGGGCTCGGGATGGAAGTAGACGGGCGCCTCGGCCCGCAGCCGGTCGAACTGGTCGTGCGGGACGGCTCGTCCCCACGTGTCGGCCAGCAGGTCGATGCCGTCCAGTTCCTCGATGACTGTCATCGTGTCGCCCCCCTGGTGATGCCGGTGATGACGCTGCGCAGCGCGTCGATGGCCATGTCGTCGGTGACGGCGCCGGGGTCGACCCGGCGCATCATCTCCAACCCGAACAGCAGCCCGATGACCGCGGGGCCGACCTCGTCGACCTCGGCCACGCCCTCGGGACCTTCGCCCGTCGCCTGCAGCACGCCCTGCCACGCGCCGCGGTAGCGGCGGGCAAGGTGCTCGCGGGCCTCGGGGTTGCGGGATGCGTACGCCCACAGCTCGTGCTCCAGCGCGATCCACTGGCCGTCGCCGGCCACCGGCGTGGAGACGTTGCGCCACAGCACGCCGAGCCGCTCGTCGAGCGTGGTGGTGGTCGACAGCTCGGCGCCGATCACGGTCGCCACGTCGTCGACCCAGCCGTCGAGCAGCGCGAACAGCAGTCCGTCCTTGCCGCCGAAGTGGTCGTAGAGGGCGCCCGAGGTGCGCTCGGCCCGCTCGGCGATCGCGTCGATCGACGCGCCGTCCACCCCGCGCTCGGCGAACAGCTCGGCCGCGGCCTGCAGCAGGCGCCGTCGCGTCTCGGTTCGCCGCTCCTCCTGGGTGGCCACCCCAGAAAGATAGGACATCCGATATAACTCTGCACCCGCGGGTCGTCCGGCGTGCGCTCCGTACACTTCGCCGGCCGCCCCGATGCCGGGGCGCTGCGGCAGAAGGAGCCTTCCGTGACCGATCGATCCGACTTCACCGACGAGCAGTGGCACGCCCTCACCGACGCCCCGGTGGCGATCATGCTGGCGATGGCGCTGGTGGGTGAGCACGGCCCGATCTCGATGATGAAGGAGTCGGCTGCGGGAGCGAAGGCCATCGCCCGCCCGGCGCACTCCGGCCCCGCCGACCTGCTGATCTCGCAGATCGTCCCGGACGCCGCCGACAAGGAGGCTCGCCACGACGCCAAGCAGCACATGGGTGGCAGCACGCCGAACGTCGTCGTCGACGGGCTGCTCGAGGACGTGTCCAAGGCGGTCGACGCACTGTCGGGCATCCCCGCAGAGGAGTCCGCCCAGGTGCGCCAGTGGTACTACGACGTCGGCGCCGCGGTGGCCGCCGCGTCGAAGGGCGTGAAGCCGTCGGAGCAGGAGCTCCTCGACCGGCTGAAGGTCCTGCTCGCGCTCTGACCTCGCCGGACCGCCGGCCGAACATGGGCACCACGGACCAACCAGTGGTCGGTGGTGCCCGAGTTCGTCGAGACGGTCGGCCGTCGGGCCGACCTTGGGCGTCACAGACCAACCAGTGGTCGGTGGTGCCCGAGTTCGGTGAGTGGCGCGAGCGTCGGCGGGTGAGGAAGAGCGACCCGGGCGTGCTTGGACATCCAGCGCTCCGGCTGGTGGAATGACGGCTTCGTGTGTCGATGGACACATGTCCAGATGTCTGTCCAAGCGGGGGTCGGATGCGCAGGAACCTGGTGATCGTGCTGGCAGCGGTGGCGATGGTGGCCACCGCAGCGTGTGGGGCGAGCGGCGGTGACGCCGAGAAGGCCGGCGGTGGCGAGGAGGGGGCCTCGACCACGATGGAGGCTGCCGCCAAGGAGGCGTCGTCCGGCACCTACGGCGACCTGAAGGACGTCTGCGGACCCGGTGATGCCACCGTGAAGGACGGCGAGGGCGGCGGCGCGACCGACCGGCTCAACATCGGCGTGGCGACCGACCGCACGTCGACGATCCGGCCGGGTCTCAACAAGGAGATGTGGGACGCGTCGGTCGCCTTCTCCGAGTGGTGCAACGCGCAGGGCGGCATCAAGGGCCTGAAGATCAACCTGGTCGAGCTGCCGGGCGCGCTGCTCGAGGTCGAGTCCGCCATGAGCACCGCCTGCACGAGCGTGTTCGCCATGGTCGGCGGCGGCTTCGCCCAGGACAACTTCGAGTTCTCCGGCAAGGACGGCTCGGACTTCCACAAGTGCGGGCTGATCGACATCCCTGGCTACGCCGTGTCGCCCGAGAAGAGCGACTCGAACGGACAGGTCCAGCCGGTACCCAACCCGGCGACCAGCGTCGCCACCACCTGGATGCTCGACTTCATGGCGCAGAACCCGGAGATCGGGAAGAAGGCGGCGATCGCCTACGCCTCGCTGCCGGCGCTCGAGGTCGTGAAGGACAAGTACGCGGCCGGCGCCGAGGACGTCGGCATGGAGATCGTCGAGACCTTCGGCTTCCCGGCCACCGGTCAGTCGGACTGGACGCCGATGGCCCAGCGCATCATCGACTCGGGTGCGACCACGCTGCTGTACGTCGGCGAGGCCGGGTTCGCTGCATCGCTGATCGGCACGCTCCAGCAGCAGGGCTGGACGGGCAAGGCGCTGCTCGAGACGAACATGTACGACCCGCTGCTGTTCTCCACCGGCGACACCGCCGTCGAGGGCACCGTGCTGCGCCAGACCGTGCACCCGCTGGAGGAGGCCGACGAGTGGCCGGCCATCCAGCAGTACCTCGACACGCTCGAGGAGTACGTGCCCGACGCCAAGACCGGGCCGCTCGGCGTGCAGGCCACGAGCGCATGGCTGCTGTTCGCCGTCGCTGCGGGCGAGTGCGCGGACGCCAACGACGGCGTGATCGACCGCACGTGCGTGCTCGAACAGGCCGACGCCGTCTCCGAGTGGACCGGAGGCGGGCTCCACGCCGACGTCGACCCGGCGTCCGGGGCGACGGCGACCGCCGGCGCCTGCGGGATGCTGATGGTCGTCGAGGACGGCAAGTTCGAGCGGCTCTACCCGGAGCTCGGGGGCAAGGGCGACGACGGCGACGGGTTCCACTGCCCCGAGAACGGCGTGGCCGAGGTGCCCGCGAACAAGGGCAAGGGCAAGGTCGACCCGAGCCGACCGATCTGAGCTGCCGGATCTGATTCGCGCGGTCCTGATCCGAGACGAGATCCCCCGAGAAGCCGGTCGGGGCCGATTCAGCGGCGGTCGTCCGGGCCGAACTCGACGGTGAGCCGTGTGGGGTCGGGCAGCTCGCGGTCGAGCGACGTGCGGAACGCCACGCAGCCC
>JAEZAI010000616.1 GCA_023427825.1 Actinomycetes bacterium | reverse complement strand
CTGCACCACGGCTTCATGGAGGAGCTGAGCGTGCCGCAGGCGATCGACCGGCTCGAGATCGGCGGTGCGGAGCTCGACGTCAACGAGGTCACGTTCTTCCTGGGACGCGAGACGGTGATCCCGAGCGAGATCGTGTCGATGGCCCCGTGGCGGGAGCGCTTGTTCGCCTTCATGCTGCGGGCCGCGGCCTCGGCGTCGCGGTTCTTCAAGCTGCCGCCGGAGCAGGTGGTCGAGGTCGGCTCCCAGGTCGAGATCTGACCGTCGAGATGCGACCTCGACGATTCTGATCACCAGGAATCGCGCTGGGGCACGTTCCCGGTGGTCAGAATCGTTGGGTAGGGTCGAGGCACCAACCGAATCCGGGGAGCTCGGAACACCGGGCTGAGAGGGTGGCTGCAGACGCCACCGACCCGTCTGAACCTGAACTGGGTAATGCCAGCGGAGGGAGCACATGGACACGCCTGACGTGTTCGCGGGGGTCGCCACGCACGTGGTGTTCGCCGGTGGACCACCACCCACGCCTGCGGAGCGATCGGTCCTCGTGGGTCGCCTGGCGGCCACGACCGTGACCCGCAGCGTCGCCGCCGACAGCGGCATCGAGCTCGCCGACGCCCTCGGTGTCGGCGCACCCAGCGGCATCGGAGCCGCAGGAGGACCGGCGCTGGCGGCCGTGCTGGGGGACATGGACTCGGTCGACCCGGCGCGCCTGGACCGCGCCGAGCGGGAGCAGATCCCCGTCGAGCGGTTCCCGTCCGACAAGGACGCCACCGACCTGGAGCTGGCGCTCGACGACGCGGTCGCGCACGCCTCGCCCGGCGACCGCCTGGTCGTGGTCGGGACGACATCGGGTCGGTTCGACCACGTCCTGGCGACGCTGCTCGTCCTGGCCTCGCCGGCGTACGACGACGTCGACCGCGAGGCGTGGCTCGGTGGTGAGGTCGTCCACGTCGTCCGCGGCGCCCGATCGCTGTGGCTCGGCGAGGGGACGACGTTCTCGGTCCTGCCGGTCCACGGCGACGCGCACGGGGTGACCGCCTTCGGCGTGCGGTGGGAGCTGCACGGCGAGGTGCTCGCCGCCGGCACCAGCCGCGGCGTGTCCAACGTGGCGGCACGTGACGAGGTGGACATCGAGGTGGCCCGGGGCACGGTGCTCGTGGTCGTGCCGTCGGCCCAGGCCCCGCCACCGGAGGCCTCGCCACCGGAGGCGGAGCGCGCGCAGCAGCACGCAGCAGGGCAGATCGACGACACGGAGGAGGCTCGGTGAGCGGGCATCGCCCGGCAGACGGGGACCACGACCGGGTGCGGACGACGCATCCGTCCCGACGGCGGTGGCTCGCTGCGGTGGCGGCGGTGACGGCGATCTCGCTCGCCGTCGCGGCGTGCGGCGACGACTCGGGCGACGCGGCGTCCGGTTCCGGCGGCGACTCCGAGAAGGTGGTGCGGCTGGTCACCTACGACTCGTTCGCGCTTCCCGAGGAGGCCGCCACGGCGTTCGAGGAGCAGACCGGGGCCAAGATCGAGGTCATCGCGTCCGGCGACGCCGGCGGCATGCTCACCAAGGCGCTGCTGGCCGCCGGCGCGCCCGAGGGTGACGTGCTGTTCGGCGTCGACAACACCCTCGCCACGCGTGCGGCGCAGGACGGGCTGCTGGTCCCGTTCACGCCCTCCGGCCCGCAGCCCGACGCGCCGCTGCGTCTCCCCGGCGAGCTGGGCAAGCTGCTGACCCCGATCGACCGTGGCGACGTCTGCATCAACGTGGACGCTGCGTGGTTCGCCCAGCACGGCCTGGCACCGCCGACCACGATGGCGGACCTGGTCGAGCCGACCTACCGGGATCTGCTGGTGGTGACCAGCCCGGTCACGTCGTCGCCGGGTCTGGCGTTCCTGATCGCCTCGATCGACGAGTACGGCGACGGATGGCAGGACTGGTGGCAGCAGCTGCGCGACAACGGCGTGCGCGTCCGGCCGAGCTGGGACGACGCCTACAACACCGACTACACGGTGTCGGGCGGTGACCGGCCGCTGGTCGTCTCCTACGCCTCGTCGCCGCCGGCCGAGGTGGTGTTCAGCGAGGGTGCGCGCACCGAGCCGGCGTCGTCGGTGATGGCCGACTCGTGCGTGCAGCAGGTGGAGTACGCCGGTCTGCTGGCGGGTGCGGAGCATCCCGACCTGGGCGAGGAGCTGATCCGGTTCATGCTCACGCCGGAGTGGCAGCGGTCGCTGCCGCTGTCGAACTTCGTGTTCCCTGCCGTCGGGGGCACGGAGCTGCCGCCGGAGTTCGAGCGGTGGGCGGTGCTGCCCGACGACTCACGAGCCGTGTCGGCCACCGAGATCGGTGAGCATCGGGACGACTGGATCGAGCAGTGGCGATCGATCATGGAGTGATCGCGGCGCGGTCCGGGTCCGTGCCGCGTGCCGCCCCCCGACGCCCGGCCGGTGGTCGCACGGCCGGGGGCCGATCGGTGGTCGGGGTCGTCGCGGTCGCGCTCGTGGCGGTGGCGGTCGCGGTGCCCGTCCTGGCGGTGCTGGGGCGGGCGCTGCGTCCCGGCGGCGAGTGGAGCCTGGACGCGCTCGATCGGATCCTGTCGTCGGGCCGGACCTGGCGGCTGCTGGCGCTGACGGTGGGGCAGGCCGTGGCGTCCACCGCGCTCACCGCAGCGGTCGGCCTGCCGCTGTCGTGGGTGCTGGCGCGCTACCGGTTCCCAGGACGTGGCGCGGTCCGCACCGCGGCCATGGTGCCGTTCGTCCTGCCCTCGGTGGTGCTCGGCACCGCGATCGCCTCGGCGCTCGGCCCCTCCGGACTCGTCGACGCCCGCGGCACCTGGTGGCCGGTGTTCGCCGCCCACGTGTGCTTCAACCTCGCGGTGTTCGTGCGGGTGGTCGGCGCTGCGCTCGACGGCCTGGACCCCGGGCTCGAGGACACCGCTCGCACGCTGGGGGCGACGCCGGCGGTCGCGGCGTGGCGCGTGCTGTTCCCCGCCATCGGGCCTGCGGTCCGGGCCGCGGCGATCGTCGTGTTCCTGTTCTGCCTCACCAGCTTCGGCGTGGTCGTGATCCTCGGCGGCGGGTCGGTGTCCACCATCGAGGTCGAGATCTGGGTGCGGGCCACGCGGCAGTTCGACCTGTCGGGAGCGGCGGTGCTGGCCGGGCTGCAGGTGCTGGCCGTCGTGGCGACGCTCGCCCTGCACGCCCGCTTCAGCCGCCGGTCCGCACGGGCGGTCCGCACCGGCCGCCGCTGGTCCCGGCGTCCGGCGACGGCGGG
>JAEZAI010000599.1 GCA_023427825.1 Actinomycetes bacterium | reverse complement strand
GGCGACAGCGGTCCGGGCAGCAACCGGGCCACGGCCCGGAGATCCGGGTGCACCTCACGAGTCGAGCCTGGAGGCAGGTCGGTCGCAGTCACCCCGGCAGCTTCGCATCAACAGGCCCGCGGTGCTCGGGCTCCGGCGCGGTCCGGCGCGGGCGATCAGCGCAGACGGGCAGACAGGCGGAGGGATCAGAAGGGCGGAGGGATCAGAAGGGCGGCTTCGGGGCGCCGGCCAGCAGGACCACGCAGTACACGAGCACCAGCACGCCCACCGTGATCAGGCCCACCCGAGCGGAGCGCAGGCGGAACTGGCTGCTGATGCCGACGATGAAGAGAACCGACGCGAGCAGCACGGTGATGCGCACGTAGTCGTCCGCGGTGCCGCCGGTCTCCGCACCCTCTCGGAACTTCTCGTCGGCCTTCTCCGTCAGCCCCTCGCTCCTGGTGACGTCGGGCTGGACGTACTCGTCCATGTACGTCGGACCCGGAGGAGCGTCGGGGTTGTCGGCGGGGTCCGTGGCCAGCCACGCCCGGAACGCGACGTCGAACTCGGGCCGGAACCGCTTCTCGGCGACGGCCATCGCCCGTTCGTCGCCGGCGACCCACGCCGCGAACCAGGCGTTGAACGTGGTGCTGTCGAAGTTGCGGGACTCGAGGGCGTCGAGGTCGGCCTGGCTCGACTCGGTGCGGGCCGTCGACGCCTCGGCGAGCGAGAGGCGCGACTCGGTGCTCCACTTGGCCGCGGCGTACCCGGACCAGGCGGCGAGCAGGGCCACGACCGCCAGCAGGATCGCCTCGACGATGCTCACCAGCCGGTGATCCGGCCCGTCCACCCCGTTGTGCTTGCGGTGTTCCGCGATCTCCTTGCCGACCTCCGCCGCCGACAGACCTTCTGGCACGAGTGCTCCCACGTCCAGCGGGCACCGCCCGCGACCATCACGTCGCACCATCATGCGTGACCGGAGGGGCGCGGCGGTCACCCTTCGCCACGCGACCCTGGCATGATCGGCGGCTGATGGCGACGCTGCGACGAGACGTCCGGTTCCAGCACCCTGCCACGGCGGTCTGGGACGTGATCACCGACGCCGGGGCCCTGGCCACCTGGTTCCCCGGCCTGACCGAATCGACGCTGGAGGGCGACGTGCGCACGGTCACGCTCGGTTCGGGCATCCCGTTGCCCGAGCGGATCGTCACCAACGACCCGCTGCAGCGTCGGCTGCAGTACCGGATCGAGGCCGGACCGGTGCGCCATCACCTGGCCACCGTCGACGTGATCGACCTGGACGACGGCACGTGCCTGGCCGTGTACTCCACCGACGCCGAGCCCGACGTCATGGCCCTCGTCGTCGGCGCGGCGTGCGGCAACGCCCTGCTCGAGCTGCGACGGCAGTTCGACGAGGGCGAACGGACCTACTGAGGAGCGAGATGGGGCGCAAGATCCTGTTCATCACAACCGACCAGCAGCGCTACGACACGCTCGGCTGCAACGGCGGGACGCTGTCGCGCACGCCGGTCGCCGACGGGCTCGCAGCGCAGGGCATCCGCTACGAGCGGGCCGTCCCGCAGTCGGTCGTGTGCATGCCGTCGCGGTCGACCATGCTCACCGGACAGCACCAGCACACCCACGGCGTGTGGATGAACGGCGTGCCGCTGCCGGTCGACGCACCGTCGGTCGCGGGCCTGCTGCACGACGAGGGCTACCGCACGGCGTTGATCGGCAAGGCGCACTTCGAGCCGTTCCTGGACCCGTTCCTGCGCTTCAACGAGAACCGGCTCGCCTCGCTCGGCACGGAGACCGTCGAGGAGCAGCGGTTCGGCGGCGGCACGGGCCCGCACCGCGGCTTCGACCACCTGGAGTTCGCCACGCACGGCGCTGCGGGTTGGCTGCACTACGCCCGCTGGCTCGGCTCGGAGCACCCGGAGGCGGTGTCCGGCTACTACGCCGTCCTCGACCGCGACATGGAGGTGAACGCCGAGGGCTTCGGCGACACCGGCGCACCGCAGGTGAAGCGCAACCCGATCGACCGGGACTGGTACCACACGGACTGGGTGGCCGACCGGACGATCGCCTGGCTCGACGGCCTGGACGCGGACGACGACTTCTTCTGCTGGATGAGCTTCCCCGACCCGCACCACCCGTGGGACCCGCCCGAGTCGGAGCTGCACCGGGTGGACTGGCGCGACGTCGACCTGCCCGCCGGCTACCCCGAGTCGGCCGCGGAGCGCGAGACGCTGCTCGACTCGAAGCCCCGCCACTGGCGCCTCTGGTACGACGGCGAGCTCGTGTCGAACTACGAGGCGCCGGCCCACTGGGTGCCGGCCACGCTCACCGCGGACCAGGTGCGAGAGGTCAACGCGGTCAACGCCGTCGAGGTCGAGCTCATCGACGAGGCCATCGGCCGGGTGCTGGCCGCGATCGACGCCCGGGGGTGGACCGACGACCTGGACGTGGTGATCACCACCGACCACGGCGAGCTGCAGGGCGACTTCGGCCTCCTGTTCAAGGGCCCGTACCACGTGGACGGCCTCATGCGGCTGCCGCTCATCTGGCGTCCGGCGCCGTCCGCCCGCGGAACGCCCGCCCCCGTGAACCCCCCCCGGGGGCGGCCCGGGGGGCCGGGGGCCCGCGGCCCGACGGCGCCGGACGCCAGATGAGCGGCAGCCGCATGAGGCCGTCCACGTGGTACGGGCCCTTGAACAGGAGGCCGAAGTCGCCCTGCAGCTCGCCGTGGTCGGTGG
>JAEZAI010000591.1 GCA_023427825.1 Actinomycetes bacterium | reverse complement strand
GCGCGGACGGTAACAGCGGCGGCCGGGCTCGGTGCCCGGTCGCGGGCGTCAGCGCTTGCGTCGACGGCGGGGGAGCGGCTCGTCGTCGCCGTCACGACCGCGGCGGAAGCGCTCCCGCAGCAGGGCGACGTAGCCGGAGCCGAACAGCAGCACGAGCACGACGACGAGCAGGAAGATGATCAGCGCTTCCTGTCCCGAGGTCATGTGGTCCAGCGTGGCACGCCTCGCGGGCGGCGATGATGTTGCGCTCCAGGATCCGTCGGAGGGGAGATGGACACGACCAAGGGCACGACCACGGCCGACGACGAGCTGGACGGGCGCCTCCATGCGGTGGTCCGCCACCACATCGACCTGGGCTCGATCGGCGCCGCCAGCTGGCGGGTGCAGCGGGGGGATCGGGTCGTCGAGGGCGCGGCCGGTGCGCTCCATGGCGGCACGCCGGCCGCCGTCGACACGATCTACCGCATCACCTCCATGTCCAAGCCGGTGACCGCGGCGGCCGCCCTCACCTTCGTGGGCCGGGGCGAGGCGGACCTGGACGAGTCCGTCGACCGGGCCCTGCCGGAGCTCGCGGACATGCAGGTGCTGCGGCGGCCCGACGCTCCGGTCGACGACACGGTGCCGGCCGATCGCGCCGTCACGCTGCGGGACCTGATGACGTTCACGCTCGGCTGGGGGATGGACTTCACCGGCGCGGGGCCGACGCCGTGGGACCTCGTGGCCGAGGACCTGGGTGTGGCCTTCCGGGGCCCCGAGCCCAACGCCTGGCCGGGGACCGACGAGTGGATCGCCCGGATGGGCAGGTTGCCGCTCCAGCGCCAGCCGGGCGCCGCGTGGAGCTACCACCTGGGGTCCGACGTGCTCGGCGTGTGGCTCGAGCGCATGGGCGGAGCGCCGCTGGAGGAGGTCCTGGCCGAGCGCGTGTTCCGACCGCTGGGCATGAGCGACACGGGGTTCCACGTCCCGTCCCGCTCGCTCGACCGCTTCGGCGCCTGCACCCTCACCGACGAGTCCGGCGCGGTGGTCGTGCACGACGACGTGATGGGCGACTGGTCCTCGGCGCCCCGGTTCCCGTCGGCCGGCGCGGGGCTGGTCTCCACGGTGGCGGACTACACCGCCTTCGCCCGGATGCTCCTGCGTGGCGGCTCCGCCCCCGACGCGTCGGTCGTCGTGACGCCCGAGCTCGTTGCGGAGATGATGCGGGACCAGCTGTCCGACCCCCAGCGTGCCGCCAGCGCGGATCTGATCGAGGGCACCGGGTGGGGCCTCGGCACCGGGGTGTGCCTGGTCGACACGCCGGTCGGGCCGGCCGGCAGCGCGTTCTGGGACGGAGGGTTCGGGTCGATCTGGACCAACGACCCCGCCGGCGACACGTCGCTGGTGCTGCTCACCGACCGGATCTGGTCGTCGCCCGAGCTGCAGGCCTACGCCGTGGACGTCAGGGCGGCGGTCTTCGAGGGCCGCACCGGCTGATCACCAGGTCGACGGCCGTCGTCTCCTCGCCCGTCGCCAGACCGGTCGCCAGTCGGTCGTGCGAGCCGGGTCCAGCCGGGCCGCCATGTGGAGCTCGCCGGAGCGGAACGCGGTGGCGGCGTCGAGCCTCGACCCCTCGACGGCGACGAAGTGCTCGATCCAGTGCTGGAGGGCCACGGCGTCCTGCCGCGCCCCGAGCAGGTCCTGGAGGTCCTCCAGTCGGCCGGCCGCGGTGCCGGCGGACGAACCGAGCACGGGTGTGGACAGCTCGGCCAGGTAGCGGGCCCGCTTGGCGGCCTTGCGCAGCTCGTGCACCGCCTCGTCCGCCGTGGACGTCCCGGCCGGCGCGTCCTCGGCCTTCCGGGCCGCGCCCTGCACCCGGCGCCAGGCCCAGCGGTTGCGGTCGGCCAGGACGTCACGCGCCCGTCCGCTCACGTCGTGGCCGTCGCGGACGGGCACGTGCTCGGTCACGTAGAGCAGGTCCTCGAGCAGCTCCCGGTAGCGGTCGCTGCCCATGGCGCTGGCCAGGCGCCGACCGTGCAGGGCCATCTGCTCGTCGACGCGGGTGACGAACGTGTGCGTGTCGCCCAACGGTCGGAGGCGTTGCCGCAGGACCTGGGCGTTGCGCAGCTCGCCCAGCAGGCCGCCCAGCCACTTGAGCTCCGTGCGCAGGTGGTCGACGGACGGCCGGTCCAGCAGCGGTCGGAGCGACCTCAGGTCGCTGCGGAGCCGGCGGGTGGCCACGCGGCTCCGGTGCACGACCTCGGCGTCGGGCCGCCAGCGGTTGCCGTTGGCGGCGTCGGCGACGGGCATGGCCGCGCCGAGCGGCGGCACGCGGGAGAGGTCGTCGCGCAGCAGCGGATCGTGCGACAGGAGCGTGCGCACCGGCCCGACCAGCGCGGCGCGCAGCACGTCCTCCACGGTGGATCGCTTGCGGAGCCGCACCTCCGGCGGTGCGGTCGCGGTCCCCGGTCCGAGCGCCTGATCCAACTTGTTGGCCGACCTGGACGGTGCCAGGCCCGACCGGCCCGCCCACTCGGCGAACTCGTCGAGCAGGTCGTCGTCGCCGGTGGACTCCACCTCGAGCTGGTCGAACCGTGCCACCCGGTCGGCGACCTCCACGGTGACGAGGTCGCGGTCCAGGCTGGCGCCCGGGTCGTGGCCGGGTCGTCCGCCGCGCCGGGTGAGGTCGCACGACCTGCGGATCGTCGTGAGCCTGGCCACCCGGCGGAGCGGCTCGGCGCCGGCCAGGCCGCGGACCACCTCCACCACGTGCGCGGGCGGCGCCGACGGGTCGCCGGGGACGTCGATCTCGAGGCGGGAGCGGGCGCCCGGCGTGCCGTCGACCTCCGCAGGGGCCGGCACCTTCACGGTCCAGCCGTCCTCGGTCCCGTCGCTGGCGTGGCGGTGGCGCACGGTGACGCCCCAGGCTCGCAGGCGTCCGGACGGCGTGTCCCAGTAGTCGGCGATCAGCGTCACCGTCCGCTCGGGACCGACCTCGACCGGGAGGCCGTCGAGGTCGATCGCTCTCCCGCCCTCCAGGTCGTACTTGAGCTCCCTCTCCGTTCCCATGCCTCCACAATGGTCCAACACGGTGCCGGCGGGGTCGAGGGCGTACCATTCTGCGAGCCGTTGCGCTGGGGCAGCGGGAGGGGCCGAGGTCGGGCGACGCAGGCCGTCGTGCCGCCGGAGGGGAACGATC
>JAEZAI010000504.1 GCA_023427825.1 Actinomycetes bacterium | reverse complement strand
CGCTCGTCCCCCCGGGGGGAAGCCTAGGGGGGCGGGCCGGCGGTCGCCGGGGAGCCGAGGGCCGGGGCAAGTACCATGGTCGGCCGTGTCCCTCGCCACCGTCGTCGCTGTCGCGCCCGGATCCCCGGCCGCCGATGGCGGTGTCGCGCCCGGGGACGAGCTCGTCGCCATCGGGGGGCGCCCGCTCCGGGACGTGATCGAGTTCCGCGTCCTGTCCGACGAGGCGGAGGTCGAGCTCGAGCTGCGCCGGGGTGGCCTGGAGCTGAGCGTCGAGATCTCCAAGGAGCACGGCGAGCCGCTGGGGCTCGAGGTCGACTCGCCGGTCTTCGACGAGGTGCGGACCTGCGACAACCACTGCGAGTTCTGCTTCATCCACCAGCTCCCGCCCGGGATGCGGCGAAGCCTGTACCTCAAGGACGACGACTACCGGCTGTCGTTCCTCTACGGGAACTTCACCACGCTCACCCGATTCACCGAGGCCGACCTGGAGCGGGTGCTCGTCGAGGGGCTCTCGCCGCTGTACGTCAGCATCCACGCCACCGATCCCGACGTGCGGGTGGAGCTGCTGCGCAACCGCCGGGGTGCCACGAGCCTGCGCTGGCTGCGGGCGCTGCTCGACCACGGCGTGGAGGTGCACGGCCAGATCGTCGTGTGCCCGGGCCTCAACGACGGCGACGTGCTGGACCGGACGCTGTGCGGCGTGCTCGACGAGTACCCCGAGCTGGCGGACGTGGCCGTCGTGCCGCTGGGCGTCAGCGCCCACAACCGCGAGCCCCGCATGCGCCCGCACACGCTGCTTGAGGCACAGGCGGTCGTCGAGATCGTCGACCGCTGGCAGGACGTGTTCCTGGCGACGCTGGGGCGCCGCATGGTCTTCGCCGCCGACGAGTACTACCTGCTCGCCGAGCGGCCGTTCCCCGACGCCGGCACCTACGGGGACTTCGGCATGCACGAGGACGGCATCGGCATGGCCCGCGCGTTCGAGGCGGAGCTCACCGGACGGGCGGACCACGGCATCGGGGTGCAGCCCGGCTTCTTCTCCTGGGTCGACGGCGCGCCAGCCGACGGCTACCGGGCGCCGCGCACGGACGGCGATTGCGCGGCGGTCGCTCCCGCGACGGCGGCGGGCGACGACCGTGGCGGCACCACGCACACCCCGGTCGCGCTCGGCGCTCGCCGGCCCGCGGCCGACGCGCCGGTCGGGATCCTGACCGGCGCCTACGGCGCCCGCGTGCTGGCACCGCTGGTCGAGGAGGTCCTCAGGGCCTCCGGCCGTGGCGGCATGTCGGACGCCCGCGTGCGGATGGTGCCGGTCGAGAACCACTACTTCGGCGGCAACATCGGGGTGGCCGGCCTCATGGTCGGCGAGGACGTCGCCAGGACGCTGGCTGCCGAGCCCGAGGGCCACCGCTACCTGCTGCCCGACGTCTGCCTCTCCCGGGGCACGTTCCTGGACGGCACCCGTCCCGAGGACCTGCCCCGCCGGGTGGAGATCGTCCCCACCGACGGCGTGGCGTTGCGCCACGCGCTGCTCGGACCCGAACCCGCGCTGGCGAGCGGCGCCCACGCCCCCGGAGGCCCCCGTGGCTGACCTGCCCGTCGTCGCGATCGTCGGCCGCCCGAACGTGGGCAAGTCCACGCTCATGAACCGGATCCTCGGCAAGCGCGTGGCCATCGTGGAGGAGAAGCCGGGGGTGACCCGCGACCGCAAGGAGGTCGAGGCCGAGTGGCAGGGCCGGCCGTTCCTGCTGGTCGACACCGGCGGCTGGATGATCGGCGGCTCCGATCTGGACAAGAAGGTCTCCAACCAGTCGGAGCAGGCCATCAAGGACGCGGACGTGGTGCTGTTCGTCGTCGACGCCAAGGTCGGCGTCACCGAGGAGGACGCGCAGGTGGCCAACCTGCTGCGCACCCTCGACGCGCCCGTCCACGTGCTGGCCAACAAGGTCGACGACACCAGTCACGAGGCCCTCATCTGGGAGCTCATGAGCCTGGGCCTGGGTGAGCCGCTGCCGATCTCGGCGCTGCACGGCCGTCGCACCGGCGACCTGCTGGACGTGATCGTGGCGGAGCTCCCCGAGGAGGAGATCGACGACACCGACCAGACCGACATGGAGGAGGGCGAGGGGGTCATCTCGGTGGCGCTGGTCGGCCGTCCCAACGTGGGCAAGTCCACGCTGTTCAACCGCCTGATCGGCGAGGACCGCTCGGTCGTGCACGACATGCCGGGCACCACCCGCGACGCCGTCGACACCGTGGTCGAGACGGAGATCGGCCCACTGCGCTTCGTCGACACGGCCGGCATGCGCCGCAAGTCCCGCATCGACGAGGGCACCGAGTACTTCTCGATGGTCCGGGCGCTCAAGGCCGTGGACGAGGCGGACGTGGCCCTGCTCGTCATCGACTCCACCGAGGGCGTCACCCACCAGGACCAGCGCCTGGCCGAGCGGGTGGACGGCGCGGGCTGCCCGATCGTCGTGCTGCTCAACAAGTGGGAGCTGCTCGACGAGGACCAGCGCAAGGACGTGCTGTACCAGCTCGGTCAGCGGCTGCACTTCCTGGGCGACGCGGCGGTGCTGCGCATCTCGGCG
>JAEZAI010000468.1 GCA_023427825.1 Actinomycetes bacterium | reverse complement strand
GCTTGGAGCGCGTGTAGGCCGCGAAGCGGTTGTAGCGGCCGCGTGCGCTCACGTCGTCGAGGTCGCACGGGAACGGCGCCCAGTGGCCCAGGCTCCCCACGGTGACCACCCGGGAACCCTCGACGCCGACCATCCGGTCGAGCAGGAGACCCGTGAGCGCGAAGTGGCCCAGGTGGTTGGTGCCGAACTGCAGCTCGTAGCCGTCGGCCGTGAGCTCGCGCTCGGTGTACATCACACCGGCGTTGTTGATCAGCAGGTCGATCCGGTCGTGGGCGGAGCGGATGGATTCGGCGCCGGCGCGCACCGACTCCAGCGAGGCCAGGTCCACCCTGGCGAGCTCCAGTCGGGCGTCGGGCACGGTCGACGAGATGTCCTCGATCGCCGCCGCGCCGCGCGCGGGGCTGCGCACCGCGAGCACGACCGTGGCGCCGTGCGCCGCCAGCGCTCGGGCCGTCTCGAGCCCCAGGCCCGCACTGGCGCCGGTCACCACCGCGACGCGACCGGCCTGGTCGCCGATGTCGTCCTCGTCCCAGCCTGCGCCCGTCATCGTCGCCTCCCGTCGCGCCCGGCCGACCAAGGCAAGCCGGTCGCTCCCGCCGCGGCAACCCGCCCGGCGGCTGTCGTCCCGGCCCGCGGTCGCCGCGTGCGATCCGCCGACGCGGTCACGATGGAGAGACGTGGTGGAAACGGGCAGGAAACGTCGCACGGTCACACTCCGCCCGTGGTCCTGCGTGCACTCAGCGGTTTTGCGGTCGGCGTCACGACGGCAGAGGCCACGGAGCTGAACGCCCGTCTCTCGGACGAGGGCGCCGACGTCGTCGTCGGAGCCGTCACGGCCGGATCGCCCTCCGACCGGACCGCGCAGCAGGACGACGGCGGGTCGGCGGAGCGGCTGGTGGCGGTCGTCGCCGACGGCGGCGTGGACGCAGTGGTCTTCACCTCCGTGACCGCCATCGACGCCTTCCTCGATCTGGCCGGTACGGGAGGGTGGCTTCCCCGGATCAGGGGCAGGGTCGATGCCGGGGAGACCGTCGTGGCGTGCGGCGGTGACGAGACGACGAGTCGCGCTCGTGCGGCAGGTTTCGATCGGTGCCTCCGGTGCGCCGACGGCCGGCCCTCCTCGCTCGTTGCGGCGCTCGTCGCGGAGCTCCGCTCCCGGACGACGACCGTCCGGCTCGGCGACGGAACGTGCCTGACGGTCCAGGGCAGCATCGTCATCGTGGACGGAGCAGCGCCGATCAGGTTGACCTCGCGTGAACGCGCGTTGCTGGACGCTCTGGCCCGGCGTGCCGGCGGGGTCGTCGCCAAGCGCACGCTGCTCGATGAGATCTGGGCCGGCGACTCGGACGGGCACGTGGTCGAGGTCACCGTCGCCAGGCTCCGCCGGCGGCTGGGACGAGGCGGCGCGGCGATCGAGACGGTCCTCCGTCGCGGCTACCGGCTGACGGGCTCGGTTCCCATCGGCGACTGACCGCGCCCCAGCGCTGAGCCGGGTCAGCCCGTGGCCGGCGTGGCCGGCGCGGCCGGCGAGGGTTCCTCCTCGTCGCGCGGCACGGTGTCGGGCAGGTGGCGGGTGGACATGAGCGAGAGCAGCGCGAGCACGGCCGTGGCGAGCAGGCCCACCTTGAGCGCCCGGAGCTGCGCCTGCTCGTAGTCGTCGACGATCGCGGCGGCCGACGTCTCGTCGATGCCGGCCTCCCGGGCCGCGTCCGCGAGCTGTTCGCTCGCCACGAAGTCCACCCCGTCGCCGGCCGCGACGCTCACCTGCTGCGCCACCTCGGGCGCGATGCGCTCGTCGTCGGCGATGCGGTCGACGAAGACGTTGGTCAACCCGGCCAGGACCAGCGCACCGATGAGCGCGACGCCGACCGACGACCCGAGCTGCTGTCCCGTGTACTGCAACCCGCCGGCCTCACCGCGACCCGACGCGTCGACCGAGCTCTGCACCACGTTGCCCAGCTGCGACACGATCAGCCCCATGCCGATGCCGAGCACGGCCATCGACACCGCGAAGCCCACGTCACGGAGCTCCGGGTCGATCGTGGCCAGCAGCAGGAGGATCGCGGCGATCGACGTGATCAGCCCGGTCCGGACGATCGTGCGCACCGGGAAGCGGGCCGACAGGCGGGACCCGACCGCGGATGTCGCGAACATCGTGATCGAGATCAGCAGCATGCGGATGCCGGTGTCGAGGGCGTCGAGCCCGATCACCAACTGGAGGTAGAGCGGCACCACGAAGAAGACGCCCATGAGCACCAGGTTCTGCGTGAACAGCCCGACGAGCCCGGCCCGCAGCGGCGGCACCGAGAACAGCCGGAGGTGGACCAGCGGGTCCTCGCCGCGGGCCTCGCGCCGGTGCGACCACGCCACGAACGCCCAGAGCAGCACCGCCCCGCCGATCACGACGAACACGGCGAGCGAGAACCCGAACGGCTCCACCGGCGAGTCCTTGGGCGTCAGGAACCCCCAGGTGCTCGACTGCAGCACCCCGAGCACCATGGCGCCGATCCCCGCGGCCGACAGCACGGCGCCGACGACGTCCAGCTTGGGAGCCGGTCCGTCGCGGAGCGCGTCCGCGACCTTCGGCGTGAGCACCAGGATGAGCGCCACGAGCGCGACCTCGCCGATGAAGACCACCCGCCAGGTCAGCTCGGTGGTGGCCCAGCCGCCCAGGATCGGCCCGACGGCGATGCCGGCGCCGGCGACGCCTCCGATCACGGCGTACGCGGCCTTGCGCTGCGCGCCCTCGAAGTTGCCCGCGATGAGCGCGGCCATGGCCGGCAGCACGAGCGCCGCACCGATGCCCTCCAGGACCGACCAGCCGAGCGCCAGGATCCCCACCGTCGGGGCGAGCGCGGTGGTGGTGGATCCCACCGCGTAGATCACGAGTCCGATCACGAACGCCTTGCGGCGCCCGATGATGTCGCCGATCTTGCCGCCGGTCAGCATGAGCATGGCCATGACCAGGCAGTAGAGGGTGATGACCGCCTGGATCGTGGGCACCGTGGTGTCGAAGTCCTCGACCAGCTGGCTGATCGACACGTTCATGACGGACTGGTCGAGCACCATCACGAACTGTGCGGTCGCCAGCGCCACCAGCGTGGCCTTCTTCATCGGGTCCACCGATCTGCGCCGGCTCGGTTCCGTCGAGGGTGGCGCTGCGCCCCGATGGTGTGTGCTTGTCTACAGCCTGAGCACCGGCGGGGCAGGTACGCCTCACCCCGGCCGGGGGAGGAGGACGCGATGCTGCGCAGGTGGGCCCCGGGCCTGGTGACGCTCCGCCACTACGAGCGCGGCTGGCTGCGGTTCGATCTCGTCGCCGGCGTCGTCCTGGCCGCCATCCTGGTCCCGCAGGGCATGGCCTACGCCGAGCTCGCCGGCCTGCCGTCGGTGACCGGGCTCTACACGACGATCGCCTGCCTGGTCGCCTACGCGGTGTTCGGTCCGTCCAGGGTGCTGGTGCTCGGCCCCGACTCGTCCGTGTCGCCGCTGATCCTCGCGTCGATCACGCCGCTGATCGTGGTCGACGACCCGGGCAGCGCGATCGCGCTGGCCGGCCTGCTCGCCGTGCTCGTGGGGCTGATCGAGATCGGCTTGGGCGTCGCCAAGCTCGGGTTCGTCGCGGACCTGCTCTCGAGCGAGGTGCGGGTCGGCTACCTCAACGGCCTGGCGATCACGATCATGGTCGGCCAGCTCCCCAAGTTGTTCGGGTTCTCGACCGACGCCGACGGCTTCGTGGACGAGCTGCGGGCGTTCGTCGACGGCCTCGGCAGCCGCAACACCGCCACGCTCGTCACCGGAGTGGCGGTGCTGCTCGTCCTGCTCGTCCTGCCGCGGCTGACCTCCCGGATCCCGGCGGTGCTCGTGGCGGTGGTCGGCGTGACGATCGCCTCGGCGGTGCTCGACCTCGCCGCCGACGGCGTCGACACCGTGGGCACGTTGCCGCAGGGCTTCCCCACGCCGTCGATCCCGTGGACCGACGCCTCCGACGTGGTGGCGCTGGCCGTGGGAGCGGTCGGCATCACGCTCGTCTCGCTGACCGACACGATCGCGACGTCGTCGAGCTTCGCCGCCCGCC
>JAEZAI010000465.1 GCA_023427825.1 Actinomycetes bacterium | reverse complement strand
GCGAGCACGGCCCGGTGGTCCTGCCGCACCCGCCGGCGGACTCGATCGAGGCGATGCTCGAGCACGAGATCGACCGCCTCCGCGACCCGGCCGCCGGCTGACCCCGCCGACCGGGTTCGCCGTCCCGCTGGCGTTTCGTTCCACCTCTTCGACGCTCCAGCGTCGACAAGGTGGAACAGGACCGGAGGGACGCGGTCAGCGGAGGGCCGGTGGGTCCTCGCGGCGGGGCTGCGTCGTGCGCTCCTCGGGCGGGCGGTTGCCGACGTGGGTGTAGAGCAGGCCGTTCTGCTTGGCCATGGCCGGCGGCATCTCGGTGGCCTCCCAGATGGCGCGCACCGTGCCCTGGATGGCGATCGGGTCCCGGCCCGCGATCTGCGCCGCGATGTCGGCGGCGCGGTCCCGCAGCTCGGTCGTGGGGACGACCTCGGTCACGAGTCCGATGCGCTGCGCGGTGGCCGCGGTCAGACGCTCGTCGGATCCCATGAGCGCCCAGCGGAGGACCTCGCCGAGCGGGACCCCGCGGTGCAGCATGCCGATCGGTTCCACCGCCGAGACGATCGAGCCGTTGGCGTGCGGGTCGAAGAACGTGGCGTCCTCGGCCGCGATGACGATGTCGCACTCGTTGACCATGTACTGGCCGCCGCCGGCGCACATGCCCTGCACGGCGCAGACCACCGGCTTCCAGACCTTGTTGGACCGGGGGCCCAGGTAAGCGCCGGGGTCGACGTGGTTCCAGACGTTCTGGTCACGCCACCACGCGCCGTCCTTGACGTCCAGGCCCGTGCAGAACGCGCGGTCGCCGTTGGCTCGCAGCACCGCCACGTGGACGTCGTCGGTGTCGCGCACGGTCGCCCACGCGTGCTGCAGCTCCTCGCACATCGTCCGGTTGAACGAGTTCATGCGCTCGGGTCGATCGAGCGTGATCGTGGCGACGTGGCCGCGCAGCTCGAACTCGATGGTCTGGTAGCCCCCGCCGTCGGTCACGGGCGAAAATCGTAGACTGATTTCGATGGCGACCGAGGGGCCCAGGCGCAAGACGCACGCCGTCGTGGCCGACGAGCTCCGTGCCCGGATCCTCAGCGGCGAGCTGGCGGAGGGCGAACGCCTGCCCGTGGAGGAGGACCTGACCGCCCAGTTCGGCGTGGCCCGCACCACGCTCCGCGAGGCGCTGCGGGTGCTCGAGTCCCAGGGGCTGATCACCATCCGGCGAGGCCGGGGCGGTGGTCCCATCGTCACGCATCCCGACCTGGTGCCGATCTCGATGGCGCTCGCCGCGTCGCTGCAGCTCCAGGGCACGTCCGTGGGCGACCTGGACGAGGCCCGCCGCCTGCTCGAGCCCCAGATCGCGGGTCAGCTCGCCCGCCGTCCCCGCAGCGCGGACCTCGAACTGCTGCGGGACGCGATCGGCCGCGCCGAGGAGGCCGCCGAGGCCGACGACGCCATGGCGTTCGCCCTCGCCGCGGTCGGCGTGCACGACGCGCTCGTCGAGAGCTCGGGCAACCACACGCTTTCTACGTTGACCAAGCTCCTGCAGCACATGGTGCGCGCCTACTACACGCGCAACGTCGACCGGTTCGACCAGCGCCTCATGCGGCGTGCCGTGCGGGGCTATCGCAAGCTGCTGGAGCTCATCGAGGCCGGCGACGAGGCCGGCGCCGCCGCGCACTGGGACGCCACGATGCGCTACACGATCGACGCCCACGATCCCGAGGAGCCGGTCACGATCCTCGCGGTGGAGTGACCGCCCGCTCCACGGCGGTGCGGCGGGTCCGGCCGGGCCCGGGCGTCTCGAGCCGGCTCGCCCGATGGGTGCGTCGCTCAGCTGGGCTGGCGGGGGAGTCCGAGCACGCGCTCGCCCAGCAGGTTGCGCTGGATCTCGTGGGTGCCGCCTGCGATGCGGGCCTGGCGGGTGGCGTTGAGGTCGTGGCCGACGACGTCGCCGTCCGGGTCGTCGGGGCACCACGCCTGGCCGGCGGCGCCGGCGATGTCGGCGACGAGCTCGGCGCAGTCCTGCTCGAGTGTCCCGCCCGCGAGCTTCATCATCGAGCCGGCGGCGGGGTGCCCGCCGCAGAGCGTGCCGCCGACGTAGCGGTCGCGGACCCACTCGAGGATCCGCTCCGACGTGACCACCTGCATCATCCGCTGGCGGACGACGGGGTCGTCGAGTCGTCCGGCCTGCGTGGCCGCACGGACGACCTGCCGGTGTCGGCGTCCGCCCCCGGAGCCGCCCATGTAGCCCGAGCGCTCGCCGCCGAGGGTGCCCTGCGAGACGGACCAGCCGCCGTGGACCTCGCCGATCACGTCGGCGTCGGACAGCCGCACGCCCTGCAGGAACACCTCGTTGAAGTGGCGGCCGCCGGTGATGTCGACGAGCGGCCGGACCGCCACGCCAGGGGCGTCCATCGGCAGGATGAACATCGTGATGCCGGCCTGCGGCTTGAGTGCGTCGGGGTCGGTGCGTGCCAGCAGCAGGCCGAAGTCCGCCCGGGCCGCGTACGACGACCACACCTTCTGGCCGTCGAGCACCCAGCCGTCGCCGTCACGGACGCCGCGGGTCCGCAGCGCCACCAGGTCGGAGCCGGCGTCGGGCTCGGAGAACAGCTGGCACCACTGCTCTTCGGCGCGGACGAGCGGCGGCACGTAGCGGGCCTTCTGCTCGTCGGAGCCCGATCGCAGCAGCGTGGCGAGCGCCAGGTGCATGCCGATCCGCAGCGGTCGCAGCGACGGCGCGTCGTAGCGACGGAGCTCCGCGTCGAGCGCCTTCTGGTGCTCGGGCGTGAGACCGCGCCCGCCGTACTCGACCGGGACGTGGACCGCGGCCAGACCGGCGGCGGCGAGCTCGCGCTGGAGTGCGACCGCGTCGTCCACGAACGCCTGCTCGCCGTCGGGCGTGCGGGAGATGATGTCCTCGCGCCGGTCGTCCGCGAGGGGATCGAGCAGCTGGTAGCGGTCGTCCAGGAACTCCCGCACCTCGCCGCGGAACCGTTCGACGTCGACCATGACCGGACGATAGCCGGGTCAGGAAAATCGGTTAGTATTTTCCGCATGGAGGGGACGACGCCGGCGCACCCGTGGGATCGGCGGCTCGGGTTCTGGTGGATCGCCGAGGACCGCCCCGACGCCCCGGCCGTGCTCGCCGGACCGGACGGACCGCTCACGTACGGGGAGCTCGCGGCTCGGGCGCACCAGCTCGTCCACCTGTTCCGGCACCTCGGCGCCGGGCCGGAGGCTCCGGTGGCGGTCATGGCCGACAACGGCAACGCCATCCTCGAGGCGTCGCTCGCGTGCCACGAGAGCGGCCTGCACATGATCCCGCTCAACACGCACCTGAGCGCGCACGAGCTCGAGGCGATCCTGCGCCACTCCGGCGCCGGCGTGCTGCTCCTCGGGGCGCGCTTCGCACCGCTCCTCGACGACGTCGACACGTCGGACCCGGACCTGTCGGTCCTGTCGCTCGGCCCGGTCGACGGGCTGATCTCGCTCGACGAGGCCCGGGCCGGGCACCCCGGCACGGTGCCGCCCGACCGGCGACAGGGCGGCCTGTTCGTCTACACCTCCGGCACGACCGGCCACCCCAAGGGCATCCGCCGACCGCTGCCCGAGGGCGACGTCGGCCAGCTCGCCAACGACGCCGCGGTCTTCGGTCGGGCGTTCGACTTCCGCCCGTTCGAGGGGCCCATGCTCGTGTCGACCGGCATGTTCCACGGGGGGTCGCACGCCTACTACCTGGGCGGACTCAACGTGGGGCACGCGCTGGTGATCATGGACCGCTTCGACGCCGAGGCGACGCTGGCCGCCATCGAGGAGCACCGCATCAGCTCCGGCTACATGGTCCCGACGCAGTTCCATCGGCTGCTCCAGCTCCCCGAGGAGGTGCGGGGGCGCTACGACGTGTCGAGCCTGCACTCGATCGTGCACTCGGCCGCGCCGTGCCCGCGTGCCGTCAAGGAGCAGATGCTCGAGTGGTGGGGTCCGGTCATCTGGGAGACCTACGGCGGCGTGGAGGGCGCGGCGACGATCGCCAAACCCGCGGCGTGGCTCGCGCATCCGGGCACGGTCGGCCGGGCGGTCCGGGGAGTGCGCCTCTCGATCCTCGACGACGACGGCAACGAGCTGCCCGCCGGCGAGGTCGGCAACATCTACGTCGACAACGGCGTGGGCTTCACGTACCACGACGACCCCGACCAGACGGCAGCGGCGTTCCGGGGTCGCCGGTTCAGCCTCGGCGACGTCGGCTACCTGGACGAGGACGGCTTCCTCTTCATCGCCGACCGGGCCAAGGACATGATCATCACGGGCGGCACCAACGTGTACCCGGCCGAGGTGGAGGCGGTGCTGCTCGACCACCCGGCGGTCCACGACGTCGGGGTGATCGGCGTGCCCGACCCGGACTGGGGCGAGACCGTGGCCGCCGTCGTCCAGCCGGTCGGTGGCCCGGCGGTCGGCGCGGCGCTCGAGGACGAGCTCGACGCCCACTGCCGCGAGCGGCTCGCCAGCTTCAAGGTGCCCCGACGGTGGTTCTTCGCGGACGACCTGCCCCGCACCGAGGCCGGCAAGCTCGCCAAACGAGCGCTGCGCGACCGCTTCGCCCCCGTCGACCGCTGACCCGCGATCCCGCCGATCGCCGGACCTCGGGTCGTCTCGCGCCCGATGCGGGCGCCACGCGTCCCGAGTTCAGGGGTGCTCGACGATGCTCGGAGCTCGTGACATCTCGCGCCCGATGCGGGCGCCGTCCGACCCGAGCTCAGGTGTTGCGGCCGCCGTTGACGCCGATGACCTGGCCGGTGATGTAGGACGACTCGTCCTGGCACAGGAACACGCAGGCGTTCGCGATGTCCTCGGGCCGGCCGATGCGGCGGACCGGGGTGCGCGCGACCGCGTCCTCCACGCCACCTGGGCCCAGTCGCCCGCGCTCCGCGTCGGCTCGGAGCATCGGCGTGTCGATGAAGCCGGGCGGAACGGTGTTGACCGTGATCCCGTCGGGCCCGTGCTCCAGCGCGAGCGACTTGGTCAGCCCGACCACCGCGCTCTTGGCCGCCACGTAGCCCGAGAGGTACGGCTGGCCGCCGTGGGTGCTGGACGAGGAGATGTTGACGATCCGGCCCCACTGGGCGTCGACCATCCCGGGGAGCACCACCTGGCACAGGTGGAACGTGCCGGTGAGGTTCACGTCGATCACCTGGTGCCACTGCTCGAGGGTGATCGACAGGAAGGGGCGGAAGAGGGGCCGGCCGGCGTTGTTGACCAGGATCAGCGGCACGCCCTGCTCGGTCCGGATCCGCTCGACGGTGGCCTCCACGCCAGGGCGGTCGGTGACGTCGCACACGTAGCCGGCGACGTCGCCGCCGCGCTCGCGCAGCCGGCCGACCTGCTCGTCCAGCGCCTCCCTGTGGAGGTCGAGCACGGCCACGGAGCAGCCGCGGTCGGCGAGCGCCGTGGCGATGGCCAGGCCGATGCCCGACGCGCCGCCGGTCACGATCGCGGTGGTGCCCTGGAACGGCAATGTGGTCTCCCTCGTGCGTGTGGCTCTGGATGCGTGCGGCCGCGGTGGGCGTCAGTCGGCGGTCACCGAGATCGCCTGCGTCGGACACTGCACGATCGCGCGCTGCACCTGCTCCTCGAGCCCCGCCGGGACGTCGTCGACGAGGACCTCGGCCCAGCCCTCGTCACCGATCCGGAAGACCTCGGGGCAGGTCACCATGCAGGCGCCGTGCGCCGCGCACAGGTCGGGGTCGACGGTGACCCTCACCCGGCCGCCGGCGTGTAGCGCAGGTGCAGCTGGGTCAGTCCCCGCAGGATGAACGTGGGGACGTAGCGGTAGCGGCGGGCGTCGGGCGGCCCGTGCTGCTCCTCGTCGATCGAGATGTCGGCGGTGCGGTCGAGCAGGCGACCGATGCCCACGACCGCCTCGGCGCGGGCCAGCGGGGCGCCCGGGCAGGTGTGGACCCCGCGACCGAACGTGACGTGGCTGCGCGCGTTCTCGCGCTGCGGATCGAACACGTCGGGGTCGGGGAAACGAGACGGGTCGCGGTTGGCCGCCGCGTTCACGAGCATCACGGTGGTGCCGGCCGGCAGGTCGACGCCGCCGACGGTGACCGGCACCTTGGACAGGCGGAAGTCGCCGCGGACCGGGGACTCGTACCGGAGGCACTCCTCGATGAAGTTCGGGAGGAGGTCCCGGTCCGCCCGCAGCGACGCCTGGAGCTCGGGATCCTCGGCGATGAGCATGGCCGCCGTGCTCAGCAACCGGACCGTGGTCTCGCCGCCGGCGGCGAACAGGTTGGCGGCCACGCGGACGGCGTCGATCACCTCGGGCGTGGTGCCGTCGGGAAAGGTGGCCGAGGCGACCCCGGTCAGCACGTCGTCGCGGGGCTCGGCCCGGCGGTCGGCGATGTAGTCGCCGAACCGCTCGTACAGGTACTCGAGCGGCGAGTGCTGCATGTTCTCGCCCTTGGTGCTGCCCACGGTCCCGGCCTTGGTGAGCATGGCCTCGCGGAACTCGGGATGGTCCTCCTCGGGCATGCCGAGCAGGTCGGCCACCACGAGCATGGCGACCGGGGCGGCGAAGTCGCCGATGATCTCGGTGCGCCCGTCGCCGGCGAGCGCCACGTCGAGCTGCTCGTCGACGATCCGGCGGATGAACTCCTCGTTCTCCCGCAGTCGCTTGGGGGTGATCATCCGCGCCAGCAGCGCCCGGTGGTCGGTGTGGACCGGCGGGTCCAGCGTGGGGAGCTGGTCGCTGAACGGCAGCTCGTCCCGGTGCTGCTCGATGAGCTCGCTGATGTCGTCGATCCCGTCGACCGGCACCGGGAAACCTGGGAAGGGGCCCGTGACCGACGTGCACGACGAGAAGTGCTCGGTGTCGTTGTAGATCGACACGACCTCGTCGTAGCCGGTGACCATGACGACGTCGTGGTGGACCTCGCGTCGGAGCGGGCACTCCTTGCGGAGCGCGTGGAACCAGTCGTAGGGGTCGCGGAGGAGCTCCCCGTCGGTGAAGAAGTCCGGCGTGTCGATGTCGTCGGTCATGGCCCACCCCTGGTGCACGTCGGTCGGTCGGGAAGCTAGCGCAGGCGAGAACGGCGTTTCCGTCTGGCGGTCAGCGTGGTCTCATGCAACGGCACGACCGTACCCGAGTGTGCTATGCAGTCGCACAGCATCGGGCCGGATCGCGGTGCGGACGCACCGCACGGCACCGACGAGCGACGACCGGGGGGTCTCATGTCGATCGCCAGCCAGGAGCTCCACTACGACCCGTACACGGTCGAGCGGGAGCCCGACCCGAACGCGCTCTACCGACGGCTCCGCGAAGAGGCGCCGCTGTACCGCAACGAGGAGAAGGACTTCTGGGCGCTGACGCGCTTCGCGGACATCGAGGCCGCGTTCCGGGACGTGGAGCGCTACAGCTCCGCCCACGGCAACATCCTGGAGGTCATCAAGGCCGACCCCGCGATCCCTCCCGGGATGTTCATCAACGAGGACCCGCCGGACCACACGATCCACCGGGCGCTCGTGGCCCGGGCCTTCACCCCCCGGCGCATGCGCGACGTCGAGGACCGCATCCGGGCCTTCTGCGTCAGGTGCCTCGAGCCGTTCGAGGGTGCCGACCGGTTCGACTTCGTGACCGACCTCGGCGACGAGCTGCCCATGCGGGCGATCGGGATGCTGCTCGGCATCCCCGACTCCATGCAGCCCGCCGAGCGCGATCGCACCGACCGACGGCTGCACTCCGAGGAGGGCAGGCCCATGGCCGTGCGCCGCGACCGCTACTTCACCGCCGACAGCTTCGGCGAGTACGTCGACTGGCGGGCCGAGCACCCGTCCGACGACCTCGTGACCGAGCTGCTCAACGTGGAGTTCACCGACTCGAGCGGCGTCACGCGCCGGCTGACCCGGGACGAGCTGCTGATCTTCGTCGGGGTCATCGCCGGCGCGGGCTTCGAGACGACGGGCCGGCTGATCGGTTGGCTCGGCCGGATCCTCGGCGACCACCCCGACGTGCGGCGTGAGGTCGCGGCCGACCCGTCACTGCTCCCGAAGGTGGTGGACGAGGTCCTGCGCTACGAGCCGACCGGCGCGAGCATCGCCCGCTACGTCAACGTGGACGTGGAGCTGCACGGACGGACGGTGCCGGCCGGCAGCGCGCTGCTGCTGGTGGTGGCGGCGGGCAACCGGGACCCGCGGCGGTTCGTCGATCCCGACCGCTTCGACATCCACCGCACCGACGGCACGCACCTGACCTTCGGGCACGGCGCGCACTTCTGCCTGGGAGCCTCGCTGGCACGGCTCGAGGGACGGATCGCCATGGAGGAGGTGCTGGCCCGCATCCCCGACTGGGAGGTCGACGACGTCGCGGCGCGGCGCGTCTATACGTCGACGATGCGGGGCTGGGAGACGCTCCCGGTCCACATCGGCTGACCGGCGCCGGACGACGAGTGAGCGACGGGACGGGAGCGGCGGCGATGGCGATGTGCGTGCTCGTCCAGTCCGGCGCCCACGACCGCGCCGACGCGCCGCGGGTGCGGGAGAGAACCGACGTCGACGTCGGGATCATGAACGTGCGCGCACCGGTGTTACGGTCGCTGCCGCGCCGAGGTGAGCCCGCTGGGGGCGCAGCGCCGGGGGACCGTCGGTCGGGGTCCGGGACGGGTGGGGTCGTCGTCCGTCTCCGACCTGCGACCGGCCCGATCAGGAGGCCGCAGTGACCATCTCGGATCCGCCGGACCTCTACTACGACCCCTTCGACATCGAGCTCGACCGGGACCCGTACCCGGTGTGGCATCGGCTGAGGGAGGAGGCGCCGCTCTGGCACAACGAGCGCCACGACTTCTGGGCGCTCAGCCGCTTCGCCGACGTCCAGGAGGCCATGCGGGACTGGGACACGTACCGGTCGGGCCAGGGCTCGACGCTCGACATCATCCAGGCCGGCATCGAGGTCCCGGCCGGTATCATCCTCATGGAGGACCGGCCGGTGCACGACGTGCACCGCGCCCTGCTCTCCCGGGTCTTCACGCCCCGTCGCATGAACGCGCTCGAGGGCCAGGTGCGGGCCTTCTGCGCCCGCAGCCTGGACCCGCTCGTCGGCTCCGGCGGCTTCGACTTCATCGCGGACCTGGGCGCCCAGATGCCCATGCGGACGATCGGCATGCTCCTCGGCATCCCCGAGTCGGACCAGGAGGAGATCCGCGACCGCATGGATGCGGCGCTGTCGCTCGAGGGGTCCCACGAGGACGTCCCGTTCGGCGGCGTCGACTTCAGCCCGTACGTCGACGAGCGGATGGCGAACCCGACCGACGACCTCATGAGCGAGCTCATCCACACCGAGTTCCCCGACGAGAACGGCACCGTCCGCACGCTCACACGTGACGAGGTGCTCCTCTACATCGTGATGATCGCCGGGGCCGGCAACGAGACCGCCACCCGGCTCATCGGCTGGACCGGCAAGCTGCTGGCCGAGCACCCGGACCAGCGCCGCCAGATCGTCGAGGATCGGTCGCTCGTCGCGCCGGCGATCGAGGAGATCCTGCGGTTCGAGGCGCCGTCCCCGGTGCAGGCCCGGGTGAGCTCGCGGGACGTCGAGTGGTACGGCCAGGCGGTCCCCGCCGGCGAGGTGTTCGTGCTGCTCAACGGCTCCGCCAACCGCGACGACCGCGAGTTCGCCCACGGCGATCGCTTCGACATCCACCGGGAGCAGCGAAGCCACCTCAGCTTCGGTCACGGCATCCACTTCTGCCTGGGCGCCGCGCTGGCGCGCGTCGAGGGACGCGTGGCGCTCGACGAGGTCCTGAACCGCTGGCCCGAGTGGGACGTCGACTGGGACCACGCCAAGCAGGCGCACACGGCGCACGTGCGGGGC
>JAEZAI010000439.1 GCA_023427825.1 Actinomycetes bacterium | reverse complement strand
GTGGCTGGTGGCGGTGCGTGGGGAGATCGCAACGGCGACACCCACCCGGAACACTGGGCAATCCCCGGGAGGGAATGGACATGAAGACTCGCAGCGTGCGCTTCGCGCTCGTAGGACTGGTGGCCGCATGCGCCGCCGTGGCGGCCGCCTGTGCGCCCGCCCCCGCCCCCGGCGCACCGCCGTCGCCGATCAACTGGGCGTTCAAGGGCACCAACCTCACGGTGAACAACGTGCAGGACGAGGTGTGCGCGATCGTCTGCGTCAACACGAACGACGAGCCGTACCTGCTCCAGGTCGCCTTCCGCGTGCGCATCGGTGAGCCCGGTTCTGCGCAGGCGTGGGTCACCACCGGCTCGACGCTTCCCGGCACCGGCGCCGGCGGCAGCCGCACCCTCAACGACTCGACCGGTGCGAAGGTCACCTTCAACGGCGTGCAGCCGCTCGACGTGCTCGACGCCCTGAACTCCAACAACAAGATGGACATCGTCGGCACCTACACCTGGGCCGCCGAGGAGGACACGATCAACTCGCTGTCCGGCGGCGCCGGATCGATCGCCAACATCTTCAAGAACGCCCTCAACTCCACGCTCGCCGCCGGGACGCTCCCGAACGGCGACACCAGCGCCCTGATCGGCATGATCATCGACGCCCTGTTCGACAACATCGGGACGCCGTTCAACCTGATCGTGTCCAACATCCCGTGCCTCGGCCTCTGCGACGACGTCCTGGGCGGCGCCCTGTACGTCGGCATCGGCGCCACCGGCACGCTCGCCAGCCTGATCGACTCGACGATCGGCTCGACCGTGATCTCCCCGATCTCGATCCCCCTCGTGGACGTCCCGCCGGACATCCAGGGCGGCGGCCTCTACACGATGGGCGGCACCAAGAACTTCACCCAGACGTTCTCCGGCGCCGACGGCGTGCACACCTACTCGTTCCAGTCGGGCCCGGCCTGACGGACGGACGCCCCGGTCAGCGCTGACCGAGGAACTGCGAGCGGCCCCGGGCATCTCCCGGGGCCGTTCCGCGTCCGGGGTGCGGTGCGGCGGCGGTCGGCCGGGCACCGATGACGGCGCACGGCGGGCCGACGGTCAGCCCTCGGCTGCGACGTCCGGCGACTTCATGGCCGCCGTGCCGATCCGCTTCTGGATCGTGGCGCTGAGGCCGGGCGCGACGGTCGCGAGCGTCGCCCCGAGGCGCAGCTCGAGGGGCGACACGAACACCTCGGCGGGGTTGGACGTGATCGCCGTGACGACGGCGTCGGCGACGTCCTGGGGCGTCTTGGTGCGCACCCCGGGCGGGAGGTCGATGTCGCCCTCGGCGAACATGCCGGCGTCGCGGATGAAGCCCGGCGACACGAGCGTGACGCCGATCCCGGTGCCGTCCAGGTCCTGGCGCAGCGAGTGGGCGAAGCCACGCAGGCCGAACTTGGTGGCGTTGTACATGCGGGTGTTCGGCGTGGCGGCGAGGCCCGACAGCGAGCCGACGAGCACGATCTGCGCCGGCCGTCGCTCCTCCAGCTGGTGCTGGGCGAACGCCACCGCCATCTGGATCGGTGCCCGCAGGTTCACGTCGATCATCGCGTCGACGTGCTCCGCCGTCTCCTCCTCGATCACCGAGTCGGAACCGACGCCGGCGTTCAGGACCAGCACGTCGGCGCCCGTGGCGTCCTCGGACAGCCGCTCGACGTCGGCGCGGTCGGCGAGGTCCGCGACGACGACCTCGCCCCCCGTCTCCGCCGACAGCGCCTCGAGCAGCTCGCGCCGCCGGGCCGTCAGCACCAGGTCCGCTCCCCTGCGGGCGAGCTCCCGTGCGATGGCGGCGCCCAGCCCTCCGCTGGCACCGGTGACCATGATGCGCTTCCCTCGGATCTCCACGGACCGAGACGGTAGCGGCGCCGCCGCGCCCGGCGTGATCGAGGTGGGTCCGAGAGGTCGGCGGGTTCCACGAAGGACGCCGATAGCGTTGTCGCCATGAGCTCCGACACCTCGGGTACCGACGCGCGGGACCTGGCGATCGAGTCCCTGCGCCGGAAGAAGGCGTTCCAGGCGCAGGTCGTCTCCTACGTCGTCATCAACGTCTTCCTGTGGGGCCTCTGGCTGTTCACCAAGGGCGACGGCAACCAGGGCTTCTGGCCGGCGTGGGTGACGCTGGGCTGGGGCATCGGCCTGGCCTTCAGCGCCTGGCACGCGTACGGCGAGAAGCCGATCACCGAGGCCGACATCCAGCGCGAGATGCAGAAGAACCAGGGGGACCGATGAGCGACACGTCTCAGGACGCACCGTCGGCCGCGGGAGCGGACACGCCACGCGACCAGGCGATCGCCCGGCTGAAGGCCAAGCGGGAGCTCACCGCGAACGTGGTGTCGTTCCTGATCGTGAACGCGTGCTTCTGGGCGCTCTGGGCCCTGACGGGCGCCGGCTACCCGTGGCCGATCTGGATCACCGGTCCGTGGCTCGTCGGCGTGGCGATCCACGCGTGGCAGGTCCGTGGGCAGCGGCCGATCACCGAGGCCGACATCGAACGCGAGATGCGCCGCCAGGGCGGCGCCTGAGACCTGAGCGGCGGGGCCGCCCGACGTCAGCTGCCGAGCTGCTCCGCCAGGTACTGCTGGATGCCGACCTGGCTGATCGCCTCGAGCTGCGTCTCGAGCCAGTCGATGTGCTCCTCCTCCGACACGAGGATCTCCTCGAGGAGGTGACGGGTGCCGTTGTCGCTCGCCGCGACCGCGGCTTCGATGCCCCGGTTGAGCCGCTCCCGGGCGACGTACTCGAGCTCCAGGTCGTTGCGGAACTGCTCCTCGACGGTCTCACCGACCCGGAGGGCGTTGAGCCGCTGGAGGTTGGGCACGCCGTCGAAGAACAGCACGCGCTCCACCAGCGCCTCGGCGTGCTTCATCTCGTCGATCGACTCGTCACGGATGTGCTCGGCGAGCCGGTCGAAGCCCCAGTTGCTGCACATCTTGGCGTGCACGAAGTACTGGTTGATGGCCGTGAGCTCGGCCGTGAGCACGTCGTTCAGCAGTTCGACGATCTCGGGGTTGCCCTGCACGGTGGTCCTCCTCGGCCGGATCGCGTCACCCTAGCCCTGGCCCTGCAGGGGCGGCACCGGACGCCACGGGGCCGACGACCCGGGTCCGACGGGACCGAGAGCAGTCGGCTCAGGCAGCCGAGACGGCGTCGGCGGCGTCGAGCGCGCCTTCGACCGCCAGCAGCATCTCGATGGTGCTCACGCACGACCCGCAGTTGCCGCCCGCGTCGCACTGGTCCATGACGTCACCGACCGAGCACGCGCCCTCGCGGATCACGTCCAGGACCTCTGCGTCGCGCAGGCCGTGGCAGGAACATGCGATCGCCATCGCTGTTCAGAATACCTAACAGTCAGGGAACGGCAACCCCTGGGCCGTGGGATTCAGGCTGCCCTCGGGCGCGCGGACACCCAGCCCGCTGCTCGCCCGCACCCTCGAGCCGAACTAGGCGGCGTTGTGCTCCTCGGCCGAACCGTGGTCGCCGACCGCCTCGTCGGCCGGCGCGTCGGTCACGTCGACCACGGCGGATCGACCCGGCTGCGACGACCGCGCCAGGACGTGGCGCGTGGCCGGGGCGGCGACCAGGACCTGGGAGCGGTCCTCGGGCAGGAACCACGCCGGCCAGGTGTCGCCCGGACGGGGCACGGCATCCGCGGGGATCACCATCTCCCGCTCGACCGGGAACGGCTCCGAGCCGTCGGCCGGGCAGATGAGGAAGTCGATGCGGCACTGCACGTTGAGGTGGTTGCGAACGCCACCGGTGTGGTGTGCAGCGACGACGGACGCCAGCGCCCGCGAGCCCACGTCGCGCAGCTCCCGGGCCGACAGCTGGGTGACCGCGGGCCGGAGCTGGCCGCAGACGAACCCGATGAGCGCCGCCGAGGTGCCGACGACGACCACGGAGAGCACTCCCAGCGCGATCGCAGTCCCAGCCATGCGCCGCAGTCTGCCCCCGCCGCGATGGGTGTGGGTCCGTAACCCCTACGCAAGTGGCGCGGTGCCCCGGGTGACGCTCCGCTCCCCGGCACGCAGTTCGGCACGGCGACGGGCATGATGGGAACGACAACACGACCGGAGGAACGATGTCCGAGGACAAGCACCATCTGCAGGAGACCCACGGCGGCAAGCCGAACATCGACCCGAAGCCGCTCGGCGAGCCGGAGTCGTTGAAGGAGATCCTCCACGACGTGGCCGAGGGTGCGACCCAGTTCCTGGAGGGCCAGCCGCCGAAGGGCGCGAAGGACGCCGGCCACGTCGAAGGGGCCAACGAGGAGTGAGCCGATGACGGGCGGCCCGCCAGCGCCGGCCGGCCGGCGGGCGGACGTGGCGGGGCAGG
>JAEZAI010000403.1 GCA_023427825.1 Actinomycetes bacterium | reverse complement strand
CGACTGGGCGACGTGCAACGAGCCCGCGGCCGAGGCGGTGCGCGACGCGGACCACGTGCTGCTCGAGTTCATCCGCGACGCGTTCGTGGACCGCGGGGCGGACCGCGAGACCGCCGAGCTGCAGGCCGAGGTCGTGTACGCCCTGGCGATCGTGCGGCTGGACACGCCGTGGACCCGACGTTCGACGAGCATCGACCGCGTCCTCGGAGGGCTGCCCCGGGGCCGGCCCGAGACATCGCCGTAACCTGGCTGATGCTGCATCCGACGAGCAACCGGGGGGTCCCGTCATGACGACACCGATCGGCGTCCACCACCTGGCCGTGTCCACGAAGGACATGAAGGGCCAGATCGAGTTCTTCACGCAGGTCATGGGCGCGCCGCTCGTGGCGCTGTTCGACATGCACGGCGTGGAGGGGGCGTGGCACGGCTTCGTCCGCCTGAGCGACCACTGCCTGCTGTCGTTCGTGCAGGTGCCGGGCGTGGAGGAGGTCACCTCGACGATCGGCGTGACCCACTCGGGCACGGGAGCCGGCATCAGCGCGCCGGGCACCATGCAGCACCTGGCGTTCGAGGTGGGCTCGATGGACGAGCTGCTCGGCATGCGCGACCGGCTGCGCTCCAACGGGGTGGTCACGTTCGGTCCCATCGACCACGGCATGTGCCACTCGATCTACTTCGCGGGCCCCGAGGGCCTCACGCTCGAAGCGGCGTACTCGGACGAGCCCGTGGACCACCGGGCGTGGGTGGACCCGGCGGTGTGCGAGGCCATCGGCATGACCCCCGACGACGTACGCCGGTACGTCGAGCCCGCTCCCTTCGAGCGGCCGGCCGAGCCGGTGGCCCAGGCGGCGATCGACGACGCCATGCCGCAGATGGGCTACCCGCCCGAGGAGCTCGCCTTCATGGTCACGCTGACCGACGAGCAGGTGGCCGCCGCCGCGAGCACCCCCGACCCGCCGGTGCGCCTGGCGGACGCCCCGTGAGCGGCAGGGTCGAGGTCGAGCTGGTCGCCTACCCGCTCGTCTACCTGGAGCAGGCGGCGTTCAAGGACACCTACGGCGGGCCCGAGGGCGTGGTCGTGCTCGAGTCCTACCTCTACCGGCCGGTCGGCGTCCCGTCCGACACCGTGCTGCTGTTCATGCACCCGATCGGCGCCGGCGCGTACCTGCCGATGGTGCGGGCGCTCGCCAAGGCCGGCCACCACGTCATCTACTGCAACAGCCGCTACCGGTCGGACTCGGCGCTGATCATGGAGAAGGTGGTGCTGGACATGCGCGCCGCCGTCGCCGACGCCAAGGAGCGCCTCGGCTACTCCAAGGTCGTGCTCGCGGGGTGGAGCGGGGGCGGCTCGCTGTCGCTCCTGTACCAGGAGCAGGCGGAGCGCCCGTCGATCACGTCCACGCCGTGGGGGGACCCGCCCGACCTGACCGCGTCGGACCTGATCCCCGCGGACGCCGTGATGCTGCTCGCCGCGCACCCGAGTCGTCACGGCGTGCTGACCGACTCGCTCGACCCGGCGATCGTCGACGAGTCCGATCCCGACCGGCGCGATCCGCAGTGGGACCTGTACGGGCCCGACGCACCGCAGCCCCCGTACGACCGCGAGTGGCTGGCCGGCTACCGGACGGCCCAGGAGGAGCGGAACCGCCGGATCACGGCGTGGGTCCGTGGCGAGCTGGAGCGGCTCCGGGACTCGGGCCGCCCCGACGAGGAGCGCGGCTTCGTGGTGCACGGGACGATGGCCGACCCGGCCGTGCTCGACGGCACGATCGACCCCAACGGCCGTCAGGTGGGCCAGTCGTACCTGGGCGACCCCGTGCTCGTGAACAACGGTCCGGTGGGCCTGGCCCGGTTCTGCACGCTGCGCAGCTGGCTGAGCCAGTGGAGCCTGGACGAGGCGCCGGCCGACGGCCTGCGCTGCGCGGCCGCGATCGACGTGCCCGTCCTCGTGCTGTCGAACGGCGCGGACGACGTCTGCTACCCGGAGATGGGCACGTCGCTCTTCGAGGCCGTGCATCACGACGACAAGGAGCTGCACGTCGTCGAGGGCGCCACGCACTACTACCTGGGCACCGGGCCCGACGGCTCGGACCAGCGGCCGAAGCTGGCCGAGGCGGTCGGCATCTGCGACCGGTGGCTCGCGGCACACGGACTGGACTAGCATCTGGACAGATGTCCAACTCCGTGGCTCTCGCCCCTCGGCGGCACCTGTCGGACCGTCAGGCCCAGACCGTGCAGCGGCTGGTCGACGCGGCCGTGGAGGAGCTCCGTCAGGTCGGCTACGACGGCCTGACCGTGCGCAACGTGGCCAAGCGGGCGGGTGTGGCGCCGGCCACGGCGTACAACTACTTCGCGTCACGGGAGCACCTGGTCACCGAGGTCTTCTGGCGCCGACTCGAGGCGCTGCCCGAGACCCGTCTGGACGGCCGTCGCTCGACGGCCTCCCGCGTGGCGTCGACGCTGTCCGAGATGGCCCTGCTCGTGGCGGACGAGCCCGAGCTCGCCGCGGCGTGCACGGTGGCGATGCTGTCCAACGATCCCGACGTCAAGGTGCTGCGCGACCGCATCGGCCTGACCTGGCGTCACCGCCTGGAGCGGGCCCTCGGCGACGCCGCGGACCCAGCGGTCCTGACCACGCTCGAGTTCGCCGTGTCGGGCGCCATGCTCCAGGCGGGGATGGGGCACCTGGACTACGCGGACCTGCCCGAGCGGCTGGCCCGCACGGCGGACCTGGTCGTCCGCTAGGGAAAGAGAGACGGGGGGAGCATGAGCGCCACGACCAGCGACGCGGTCACCTACGACCCGTACGCGTACGAGATCCACGAGGACCCGTACCCGACCTACGAGCGCCTGCGCGAAGAGGCGCCGCTCTACCGCAACGAGGAGCTCGGCTTCTGGGCGCTGTCGAGGCACGCAGACGTGATCGAGGGGTTCCGGGACTTCGAACGCCTGTCCAACTCGCACGGCGTGTCGCTCGACCCGTCGGCGTCAGGTCCGCACGCCCACAAGACCATGTCGTTCCTGGGCATGGACCCGCCCATGCACGGCCGCATGCGGGGGCTCGTCTCCAAGGGCTTCACGCCCCGGCGGGTGGCCGAGCAGGAGCCGCACATCCGCCAGATCGCCCGCTCGTACATCGAGCGCATGCGCGAGACGCCCGACGCCCTCGACTTCATCTCCGACTTCGCCGGCCGGCTCCCCATGGACGTGATCTCCGAGCTCATGGGCGTGCCGGTCGAGGACCGCGAGGAGCTCCGCCGGCTGAGCGACCTCCTGGTGCACCGGGAGGAGGGCATCCGCGACGTCCCGCCCGAGGGCGCGGCCGCCGCGCTCGACCTGGTCGTCTACTACTCGGACATGCTCGCCCAGCGCCGGGCCCGGCCCACCGACGACCTGACCTCGGCCCTGCTCGAGGTGGAGTCGACGGGGACCGGCTGGCCGACGACGAGATCATCGGCTTCCTCTTCCTCATGGTCGTGGCCGGCAACGAGACCACCACCAAGCTGCTCGCGAACGCCTGGTACTGGGCGTGGAGGAACCACGACCAGCGGGCCAAGCCGTTCGAGGACCCGGGCCGGATCCCCATGTGGATCGAGGAGACGCTGCGCTACGACACGTCGTCGCAGATGCTCGCCCGCCTCGCGCTCGTGGACATCCCCTGGTACGACGACGTGATCCGGGCGGGGGACCGGGTGCTGCTGCTGGCCGGCTCGGCCAACCGCGACCCGAGGGTGTTCTCGAACCCCGACGTCTACGACCTGGACCGACCCGAGCCGCTGCCGCAGCTGGCGAGCTTCGGCTTCGGTCGCCACTTCTGCCTGGGCGCGTCGCTCGCCCGGCTCGAGGCCCGAGTGGCGCTCGAGGAGCTGCTCGCCGCGTTCAGCACCTACGACATCGACCCGTCCGGCATCGAGCGGGTGCACTCGGTCAACGTGCGGGGCTTCGCCAAGGTGCCCACCAGCGTCACCCCACGACCCGGTGCCCCGTCGAGCGGGAGGAGCGCCTGATGCCCCGGTTCGAACCGCACCCCGAGCGTCGCGCCGCGATCGTCACCGGCGCCTCGTCGGGCCACGGCGCGGCGATCGCGCTGCGCCTCGCCGCGGCCGGTCACCCGGTCGTGCTCGGCGCCCGGCGCGTGGACCGCTTGGCGGAGCTGGCCGCCAAGATCGTCGCCGACGGCGGGGAGGCGCTGGCCCTCGCGCTCGACCTGACCGACGGCGAGTCGATCGCCACGTTCGCCCGGCGAGCCGAGGCCCAGATGGGCCCGATCGAGATCCTGGTGTCCAACGCCGGTGACGTGCAGCCGATCACCACGCTGGCCGACCCGGCCGAGTTCACCCGCCAGCTCCAGGTGAACCTGCTGGGCGCGCGGGCGCTGGTGCACGCCGTCGTGCCGGCCATGGTCGGCCGCCGGCGCGGCGACGTGGTGTTCGTGACGTCCGAGGTGGCCGAGGAACCCCGCACGCACATGGCCGCGTACGTCGCGTCCAAGGCCGGTCTCGAGGGCTACGCCCGCGCCATGGCCATGGAGTGCGAGGGCACCGGCGTGCGGGTGGGGATCGTCCGGCCCGGCCCGTCGAGCACCGAGCAGGGCACCACGTGGGACGAGACCACGATCAACACGGTCGTCGCGTCCTGGTACCGCTGGGGGCTGCTCCGCCACGACGGCGCCATCCCCCCCGCCGAGTTCGCCGATGCCGTGCTCGCCGTCGTCTCGCCCCCCAAGGGCACCCGCTACGCGCTGCTCGAGGTCCAGCCCGAGGCGCCCGTGGCGGGCGACGCGGTGCTCACCGCCCCCGTCGAGGGCGAGCAGCCGGTCCAGACCGACGCGACCGACCAGACCGACCAGACCGACCAGACCGACCTCGAGGGGGAGGGGGACGCATGACCGACACGATGGCCAGCAGCAGCGCCACCGGCGCGGACATCCCGAAGGTGTCCGGCGACGACGGCGGCACCGGCCACCTGGAGGAGCTCCGCGTGGACCCGATCGGTCTCATGCGCCGGACCCGCGACGAGTGCGGCGACGTCGGCGAGTTCCGCCTGGCCGACAAGGAGGTCGTGCTCCTCACGGGCGCCGAGGCCAACGAGATCTTCTTCCGGGCCTCCGACGACGAGCTCGACCAGGCCGCCGCCTACCCGTTCATGACCCCGATCTTCGGCGAGGGCGTGGTGTTCGACGCCAGCCCCGAGGAGCGTCGCCGGGCGCTGCACAACCAGTCGCTCCGCGACAAGTTCATGCGCGGCCACGCGGCGACGATCACCGCCGAGATCGAGCGGATGCTCGAGCGCTGGGACGACGAGGGCGAGATCGACCTGCTCGACTTCACCGCCGAGCTGTTCATCTACACGTCGACGTCGTGCCTGATCGGCCCGAAGTTCCGCGAGGAGCTCGATGCCTCGGTGGCGCACCTGTTCCACGACCTGGAGCAGGGCACGGACGCCATCGCCTACGTCGACGCCTACGCCGACATCGAGAGCTTCCGCCGGCGCGACGCGGCGCGGGCCGCGCTGGTCGAGCGCATCGAGGCGATCATGGAGAAGCGCCGCCAGGAGGGTCCGCCGGCCGACGACGGCTCCGACGAGGCCGCCGAGAAGGACCTGGTCGACGTCCTGATGTCGATCAAGGACGAGAACGGGGTGGAGCAGTTCTCCGCCGACATCATCACCGGCATGTTCATCTCGATGATGTTCGCCGGGCACCACACCACGTCCGGCACCGCCGCGTGGGTGATCATCGAGCTGCTGCGCAACCCCGACGTCATGGCGAAGGTGGTGGCAGAGATGGACGCGCTGGCCGAGGCCGGCGGCGGCGAGATCACCTACCAGGACCTGCGCGAGGTGCCGTGGCTCGAGGCCTCGATCAAGGAGGCGCTCCGCCTGCACCCGCCGCTGATCCTGCTGCTGCGCATGGTCGTCGAACCGCTCGAGGTCGAGGGCTACACCGTCCCGCCGGGCAAGCTCGTGGGCACCTCGATCGCCGTGTCCAACCGGCTCGAGGGCGCGTTCGAGAACCCCGACGAGTTCGACCCGAGCCGCTACATCGATCCCCGTCAGGACGACCTCGACAACCCGTGGAACTGGATCCCGTTCGGCGCCGGGCGGCACCGGTGCGTGGGTGCGGCGTTCGCGCTGATGCAGCTCAAGACGATCTTCTGCGTGCTGCTGCGCGACTGGGAGCTCGAACCGGCGCAATCGCCCGAGACCTACCGGAACGACCACTCCAAGATGGTCGTCCAGCTCGCCCAGCCCTGCCGCGTGCGCTACCGCCGCCGGACCGAGGCCGCCAAGCGGGGCGGGGCCTGATGGGGTTCCGCATCGTCGTCGACCTCGACCTGTGCCAGGGCCACGCCGTGTGCGAGGGCGAGGCCCCCGACCTGTTCGAGGTCGGCAAGGACATGTTGGTGAAGGTGCTCGACGAGCACCCCGACGACAGCCACCGGACGGCCGCCGAGATGGCGGTGAAGTACTGCCCGACGCACGCGATCGCACTGATCGAGGAGCCGATGGAGCGCAGCGACTGAGGCGACCCATGTGGGAGCCCACACGCACGCGCCTGACCACCAGTTCGCCCACCACCCGCACAGCAGAACGGCATCCACACCAGGGGGAACCAGACACATGACCGCATACCCACGCAACGAGCTCGAGGCCATGGTCGAGCACTGGCTCGAGGCCAACCGCCGTGCCGAGGAGACCGGCGACTGGCGGCTGATGGCCGACTGCTACGCCGAGGACGCCACCTACGGCTGGAACTACGGGCCCGAGGTCAACTTCATGGCGGTCGGTCGCGACCAGATCCGGGACTGGGCGATCGGCCTGGAGATGGACGGGCTCGCGGGCTGGACGTACCCGTACGAGCAGATCCTGATCGACGAGAAGGTCGGCCAGGTCATCGGCCTGTGGCGACAGGTGGCCGACGTCAAGCGCCCCGACGGGACGAGCTACGAGGCCGCCGGCATCGGCGGCAGCTGGTTCCGCTACGGCGGCAACATGCAGTGGGCCTGGCAGCGGGACTGGTTCGACCTCGGCAACGTCGCCACGCTCTTCCTCGAGATGATGCAGGCGGACGTCCTCTCCGAGGGCATGACCGCCCGCATGGGCCGTGCGCTCGGCAAGCAGCCGGGTCACTACCCGCTGAACGAGACGCCGGCACCCATCTGGCCCGAGGACCGGTGATGGTCGATCTCGACGGCTTCACCTCCGGCCTCGACGTCCTGCTCGTCGACGGCAAGCTGGTCCCGGCTTCCGGCGGCGGCACGTTCACCACGGCCAACCCGGCCACCGAGGAGGTGCTCGGCGTCGCGGCCGTCGGCACGGCCGCGGAAGCGGCAGGCGCGAACTCCCTGTGGTTCATGGACCACTTCTTCCAGATCGAGCCGACAGGGTTGCCCGCGGAGGCCAACATGTTGGAGGGCTACACGCTGCTCGGCTACCTCGCCGGGCACACCTCACGAATCAGCCTCGGGCTGCTCGTCACCGGGGTGACCTACCGGCACCCCGGCCTGCTCGCGAAGACCGTGACGACGGTGGATGTGTTGTCCGGTGGCCGCGCGGTGCTGGGTATCGGCGCGGCATGGTTCGAACGCGAGCACGTCGGCCTGGGCGTGCCGTATCCGCCGATCTCGGAGCGGTTCGAACGGCTTGAGGAAGCGCTGCAGATCT
>JAEZAI010000394.1 GCA_023427825.1 Actinomycetes bacterium | reverse complement strand
GCTCGTGTGGCTGGTGATCTGGCGGATGCCGTTCGAGCGGATGGAGCAGGTGTTCGGTCTGCTCGGGCTCGGTCTCGTGGTCTTCCTGGTGGCGGTGGTGCGGATCGGTCCCGACTGGTCGGAACTGCTCCACCAGACGAGCGCACCGCACATGCCGCACGACGAGAGCATCTGGACGACGAGCTACTACGCGGTCGCGCTGTTCGGCGCGGCGATGACGCCCTACGAGGTGTTCTTCTTCTCGTCCGGTGCCGTCGAGGAGCGCTGGACCTCCAGGGACCTCGCCATCGAGCGGGCGAACGTGCTCGTGGGCTTTCCACTGGGCGGTCTGCTGTCGCTCAGTATCATGGCTGCCTCCACGATCGTGCTGCTCCCGGCCGGCATCCAGGTCGAGCAGCTGTCGCAGGTCCCGCTGCCGGTGGTCGAGTCCATCGGCAAGGTCGGGCTGGCCGTCGCGCTGGTCGGCATCTTCGGCGCCACCTTCGGGGCGGCGCTGGAGACCGCGCTCTCGGCGGGCTACGGGGTCGCGCAGTACTTCGGCTGGCAGTGGGGCAAGTACGTGCGACCGTCCGAGGCGGCCCGTTTCCACCTGGTGGTGCTGCTCACCATCATCGGCGCCGCCCTCGTGGCCCTGTCCGGAGTGGATCCGGTCAAGGTGACGGAGTACTCGATCGTCCTGAGCGCCGCCGCCCTCCCGCTGACCTACCTCCCCATCCTGGTCGTCGCCAACGATCCGGAGTACATGGGCGACCGCTGCAACGGGCGGTTCGTCAACCTGCTCGCCTCGATCTACCTCGTGATCCTGCTCGTGGTGGCTGCCGCCGCGATCCCGCTGATCATCATCACCAAGGGGGGCGCATGACCGGGCGCGTGCTCCGCATCGCGGTCCAGCTGCTCGACCGTCAGCTCGTCGATCGGGACGACCTGATGTGCGGCAAGGTGGACGACGTCGAGATCGTCGTCGACGGCGACGGCACGGCGCACGTCGCCGCGCTCCTGAGCGGACCCGGCGTGCTGGCGGGACGGATGGGCCACCGCCGCTTCGGCGCCTGGCGCGAGCGGATGGAGTCCGCGCTGGAGTCACCCGGACAGCGAGCGACGCGCATCCCCATGGCCGACGTGCGTCGCATCGACCACGCCGTGCACCTGTCGGTGCCCCGGGACCGCCTGGCCTCGATGGGGACCGAGCGCTGGGTGCGGGACCACGTGATCGGCCGTCTTCCGGCCGCCGGACGGGGCGGCGAGGCGTGACCGGCGGGACCCTGAGGGTGGGAGCGCTGATCGACCGACCGGTGGTCGATCTGGACGGTGTCCGCCACGGGGTGGTCCTCGACGTGCGGATCGTCCAGGACGGCCCGGTCGGGCCGGGTGGCGACGCGGCGCTCCGGGTGGAGGGCCTGGTGGTGGGCAGCGGTCCCGGCGTCGAGCGGTTGGGCCTGTTCCGGCACAGAGTCCACGGCCCCGCGCTCCTGAAGGCCGTGGACCGCTGGGCGGCACGCCGCCGTGGGTTCGTACCGTGGGAGCAGCTCGTCGACCCGGTGGAGGACATAGCGTCGGACACCCCGGTCCGGTTCCGGGGCGAGCTGCAGGACGAGCCGGACGGCCGGTGACGTCGGGCTGCGACCGTGACCGCAGCCCGACGCGGTGTCAGCCGGGCGCGGGTGCCGCCGAGAGCGTCTCGGCCAGTCGAGCGTCGGGCGCCGACGGGCCCGGCCCCGCGTCCTCCGCCTCCTCGAGCACGTCCGAGACCATGCCGGTCGTCGGCAGGCCCTCGTGCGACTCCTGGCCGTCGGGCGTGGCGCTCGACGCGGCCGCACCACGGGCGTGCTCGAGGTTGCGCCGCGCCTCGTCCGCCATCGAGACGACCCGCCGGCGGCGCTCCGGTCCGTTCTCGGGGTCCAGGAAGTAGGCAGCCGCGGCGCCGGCGCCGGCGACCAGGGTCATGGTGCGGATCTTCCTCATCAGTCGCATGTCGTCCTCCTCGGTCGGAACGCTGGGGTCGCGAGTCTGGAGTGGGCCGTACCCGATCGGCGGGCCCTCATTCACCGGTCAACCGACGGCCCCTCACCCGACTGACCCGTGGTGGGCCCGGGTAGGGCGCGGCGCATGGACGACACCGCATCGAACGGAGAGCCCGAGCCCGGGACCGACACCCCGACCGGGACCGACCCCGACGCCAAGTACGAGCAGCCGGGTTACGAGGACAAGTCGTTCGGCCAGGCCGTGGACCAGGACCAGGAGCTCGTGGACGAGTTGCTGGAGGAGACCGACGGCGACACGGACGAGGCCGAGCGTCGCTTCCGGGAGGAGTCCGCGGGCGCCCCCGCCGCGGAGCGGCAGTCGACGGACTGAGCGGGGTGGACCGCTCCGGCCCGGCGGCCCGTGAGTTCGGCTCGCCCTACCGGCACGGGTTCGCCCGCGTCGCCGCGGCGGTGCCCGCAGTGGCGGTCACGGACGTCGACGCCAACGTCGCCGCGACCATCGAGCTCCTGCGCCGGGCCCACGAGCGCGACGTGGC
>JAEZAI010000490.1 GCA_023427825.1 Actinomycetes bacterium | reverse complement strand
CCAGGTCGTTGCGGTCGAGCTCTCGGATGGCTGCTCGCTGGTTCCCACTCCCGCTCCTCGTCGATCGGAGGTTTCGAGGTTGTATCGAAACACAGTCAACGCCGAGCGGCCACACGAGGTCAACGTCAGCGGCGGGCCTTCTCCGATCCGTAACCGAGCGTTCACGACCGCCGGACGTCGACGAGCCCCGACGGGTCCGCCCGCACCGGTCAGTCGAACCGCGACGCCGCCGTTCGGACCTGCTCGAGCGTGGTGCCGGGCGCGAGCAGACCCCCGACCGCCACGTCGGCGACCTCCCGGGCGACCACGTCGAGCGACGGTCGCGACCGCCCGCGGCACCAGTTCTGCGATCCCTCGTCGACGGCCATCACGGTGAGCGCCGTGCGGCGAGGATCGACCTCACGGAGCTCCCCCTCCCCCACCCCGGCCCGGACGATCCCGGCGAGCAGCCGCACCAGCGCCTCGCGGTCCCGCCAGTAGCCAGCGAACCCGTCGGGGTCGTGGCGCGCCATCCGGTGGATCTCGTTGATGTCGAGCGGGAGCCGGGTGAGGGCGGTGACGTCGCCACGCACGAACCGGTAGAGCTGGGTGGCGGGCGAGCCGCCATCGGCGACGATGCGCCGGAGCAGCTCCAGCGGCACCACACCGGCGCGGTCGACCAGCCCGGCGAGCAGCTCCTCCTTGGACGAGAAGTAGTAGTAGAGCGACGACTGCCGCAGGCCCGCGGCCTGCGCGATGCGCGTCATGGACGTGCCCGCCACGCCCAGCTCGCCGAAGAGCTCGCCCGCCACCTGCAGGATCTCCTCGACCGGGTCGAGGCCGCTGCGGCCACCGCCAGCAGCACGCGGACGACCCACTCGGCGCGGCTCCTCGGCGGCGGTGACCATGGCGCACGACAGTACCGCCCTGCCCCGCGGACGCCGGAACACGTCGAACGGGTTTCGAATCCTCATCGAAATCGACACCGCCGGTTCGCGTCGATGAAACGAGCACGAAACACAGCGTCCGTACGTTCCGGGAGGTCGACCCGACTCCGCAGCGGCGGACCGATCCTCAGGAGCGCATCGTGACCACCACCTCCCGACCCGTCGGTCGCCGAGCGGGACGCCGGTCCCGTCCAGCGCTCGCCGCGCTGTGCGCACTGCTCGCCTCGTTCGCGCTGCTCGCCGCGGCCTGCGGCGGCGACGACGAGTCCGACGCCGCGACCACGAGCACGGAGGGCGGCGACAAGGGCGGCGGGATGGCGTTGACCATCGGCTACTCCGCCTGGCCGGGCTGGTTCCCGCTGGCGGTCGCCGACGCGAAGGGCATCTTCGCCGAGCACGGTCTGGACGTGGACCTCAAGTACTTCACCGACTACACGGCCTCGCTGGACGCCCTCGTCGCCGGCCAGGTGGACGTGAACGCCCAGACGCTGAACGACACGATCTTCGCCGTCGCCTCGGGTGCGGACCAGCGGGTGGTCGTGGTCAACGACAACTCGACCGGCAACGACCAGATCATCTGCGACGAGTCGATCACGACCATCCCCGACCTCGAGGGCCGGACCGTGGCGGCGGAGGCGGGCGTGGTCGACCACTTCCTCCTGCTCCAGGGCCTCGCCGAGAACGACCTGACGGAGGAGGACATCGACTTCACCGGCGTGAAGACCGACGCCGCTGCGGCGGCCTTCGCCGGCGGCGAGTTCGACTGCGTCGGCGTCTTCGCACCCTTCACCGTCCAGGCCATGGAGCGGCCCGGCGCCCACGTCCTGTTCAGCTCCAAGGACTTCCCCGGCGTCATCCCCGACCACCTGGTCGCCACCGCCGACGCGGCGGAGGACAGCGAGGCCATGCAGGCCCTCGTGGAGGCCTGGTACGCCACCCTGGACTGGATCGCCGCCAACCCCGAGGAGGCCCGCACGATCATGGCCGAGAAGGCCGGGGTCAGCGACGCCGAGTACGCCGACTTCGAGGCCGGCACCACCCTGTTCAGCAGGGACCAGGCGATCAACGCCTTCGAGGACCGCGAGGGGGACCCGACGTCGCTCCCCGAGATGGCCCGCCGCATCAACCCCTTCCTGGTGAAGTCCGGCCTGGCCGAGCAGGAGGCCGACCTGTCGGGGCTGTTCCTGCCGGAGTTCACCAAGAACGCCTCGTGATCAGCACGGGAGTCGGCGGGGAGCGTCTGGGGACGGGACGGGGCGTGCGCGGGCACGCCCAGTCCCAGCTGCTCCGCATCCGCTCCGGCATCGGTCGACCGTGGCGGCTGAGCCTGGGCGTCGCCGGCGTCGTGGTCGTGATCGGCGCGTGGTGGGTGCTGGCCGTCGCCATGGCCAAGCCCCAGGTGCTGCCCACCCCGCCCGCCACGCTGGCGGCGCTGCGAGACCTGGCGTCGGACGGCGCCTTGTGGGAGGACGCGTGGGCCTCCGGCGTGCGGATCGTCGTCGGCTACGCCATCTCGATCGCGCTGGGCGTGGTGTTCGGCCTGCTGATCGGCACGTTCGTGAGCTTCGAGTCGTTCCTCGAGGCGCCGGTGGGGTTCCTGCGCTACATCCCCGCCAGCGCGCTGACGCCGGTGTTCCTGCTGTGGCTGGGGTTGGGCGAGGCGCCGAAGATCTGGCTCATCGTCATCGGCACCGCGTTCTTCAACGTGCTGATGATGGCCGACGTCGCCCGGTCGGTCCCCCGCGAGCTCATCGACGCGTCGTACACGCTCGGCGCCCGACGCTGGACGGTCATGCGGCGGGTGGTGCTGCGGTGGTCGGTCCCGGGCCTCATCGACGCCGCGCGGGTCAACCTGGCGGCGGCCTGGCTCATGCTCGTGGTCGCCGAGCTGCTCGCCGCGGACTCGGGCCTCGCCTACCAGATCAACCGGGCGCTCCGGTTCCGGGCGGTCGACAAGATGTTCGCCCTGCTGGTCGTGTTCGGGATCATCGGGCTGTGCTCGGACCTGTTCCTGCGCTGGCTGCGGAACCGGAGCGCGCCGTGGGCCCGACCGTGAGCGACGTGCCGGTGCGCGACGCGGGGGCGCCGGAGGGAGTCGACGACCGGGAGGAGCCGGTGGTGGGCGACCCGGGCGTGGCGGTCATCGCCGGGTCCGCGACGGACGCGGAGGGGGCGGGACGCCCCGCGAAGCTCGTGGTCAGCGGCGTCACCAAGCGGTTCGGCGGCCGGGCGGGCGAGGTGATGGCCCTGGACGACGTGAGCCTCCACGTGGACGACGGCGAGCTGGTGTGCCTGCTCGGCGCGTCGGGCTGCGGCAAGTCCACCCTGCTGTCGATCATCGGCGGCCTCGAGTCACCCACCTCGGGCGAGGTGCGGGTGGAGGGCGATCGCGTCATCGGCCCCGGCGCCGACCGCGGGATGGTGTTCCAGGCGTACTCGCTCTATCCGTGGGCGACCGTGGCCGGGAACATCGGCTGGGGCCTGCAGGTGGCCGGGTGGTCCAAGCAGCGGCGGGCCGAGCGCGTCGAGGAGCTGCTCGGCATCATGTCGCTGACCGAGTTCGCCGACGCGCTGCCCAAGGAGCTGTCGGGCGGCATGCGCCAGCGCGTGGCCATCGCCCGAGCGCTGGCACCCGAGCCGGACGTGCTGCTGCTGGACGAGCCGTTCGGCGCCCTCGACGCGCAGACCAAGCGCCACCTCCAGGACTTCCTGCTGGAGGTGTGGGCGCGCACCGGGGTGACGATCCTGATGGTCACCCACGACGTGGAGGAGGCCGTCTACCTGTCGAGCCGCGTCTACGTGATGTCGCCGCGGCCCGGCCGGATGGCCGAGGAGGTCGTGGTGCCGTTCGGCCGGGGCCGCGGCGCGTCGATCAAGCGCGATCCGCGCTTCCTGGACCTCCGGGACGAGCTGGCGGACCTGCTGGCCTGAGCGGCCGGGAGCGGCGGAGCTGGCCTGAGCGGCCGGGAGCGGCTCCGTCATGCCTGGAGGTGCCGATCGGTACCTCCAGGCATGACAGAGCGGTGGTGGGGCGGTCAGCGACGCTGGCGTCGTCGGTCCAGTCGGGCACCCTGCCCGAGCACCCGCTGGTAGAGGCCGGCCGGCAGGCGCGACACCAGGTCCAGGAAGGTGCCGTCGGCACCGACGACCACGCGTCGGCGGTCACGCTCGACGCCGGCGAGGATCTGCTCTGCGGCGGACGCCGGCGTGGTGCGGGCGATGCGGTCGAACGCCTCGCCCAGGTCCTGTCCCGGCCCGGCCGGCGAGGCCGTCGACGGGTCCTGGCGGGCCCGCCGGGCGATGTCGGTCTTGACCCCGCCGGGATGCACGGTGGTCACCGACACGCAGCTGCGGGCGATCTCGAGCTCCATCCGCAGCGCGTCGGAGAAGCCCCGGACCGCGAACTTGGAGATGTTGTAGGCGGACTGCGAAGGGATGCTGAGCAGGCCGAACACGCTCGAGAGGTTGACGATGTGGCCCTCGCCCGAGTCCTCGAGGTGCGGCAGGAAGGCGCGACAGCCGTTGACCACGCCCCACAGGTTGATGTCGACCAGCCAGTGCAGGTCCTCGTCGGACATGGTGGCCACGTCCGCGACCAGGGCGACGCCCGCGTTGTTGAACAGCAGGTTGACGTGTCCGTGCTCTGCGGGGACGGCGTCGGCCCACTCGTAGATCGCGTCGCGGTCGGCCACGTCCAGGCGACGGGACGTCACCTTGACGCCGTAGCCCTCGCACTCGGTCACCGTGGCGGCGAGGCCGTCGGTGTCGATGTCGGCCAGCGCCAGGTGGGAGCCCCGGCGGGCCAGGTCGGCGGCGAGCGCACGGCCGATGCCCGAGCCCGCCCCCGTGATGGCCGCCACCCGGCCGCGCAGCTCCTTCACGATCGTACCCCCACCTTCGACCGGGTCCTCGCACCGGCGGGCCGCGGGTTCGAGAACACCATCTCGGGGTCCACGACGTCGCTGCGACGCATCTGCCGGTAGTCGTACACGTAGTTCTGGTTCACCTTCCACGGCGCCCGGCTCCCCTGCTGCGGGAAGCGGTCCGCGCTGCGGGTCACGTAGCCGGAGGTGAGGCCGAGCAGCGGCGACCGCTCGGCGTCCGCACCGGCAGGCGTGGGCGTGCACTGGCGCATGCCGCTGCGGCGCATGTGGTCGAGCAGCCGGGTGACGTACTCGCTGATGAGGTCGGCGCGCAGCGTCCAGGAGGCGTTCGTGTAGCCGACGGCGATCGCCATGTTCGGCACGCCGTCGAGCATCATTCCCTTGTAGGCGAGCCGCTCGGACGGGTCGACCTTGTCGCCGTCGACGATGAGGTCCATGCCGCCCATGAAGAGCAGGTCCAGGCCGGTGGCGGTCACGACGACGTCCGCCTGGAGCTCGCGGCCGGAGCGCAGTCGGATGCCGTCCGGGGTGAAGCGGTCGACGTGGTCGGTGACCACCTCGACCGTGGCCGCCGTGATCGCCTTGAACATGTCGCCGTTGGACACGACGCAGAGCCGCTGGTCCCACGGGTCGTAGGTCGGCGTGAAGTGCGTGTCGATGTCGTAGCCGTCGGGCAGCTGGCGCTCGAGGCGGCGACGAAGGGCCTTCTTGACCAGCTCGGGACGACGGCGGCTGAGCTGGTAGCTGGCCAGCGTGCCGAGCGACAGCCCCCAGCGCAGCATCGGGCCCGAGACCGACGGCGGCAGGGCGCGGCGCAGCGCGTCGGCCAGGGGGTTCCGGTTGGGCAGGGCCACGACGTAGGTGGGCGAACGCTGGAGCATGGTGACGTGCGCTCCCAGGCGGGCGAGCGACGGCACCAGCGTGATCGCCGTGGCGCCGCTGCCGACCACGACGACCCGTCGACCGGCGACGTCCAGGTCCTCCGGCCAGAACTGCGGGTGCACGAGCGTGCCGTCGAAGTCGTCCATGCCCTCGAAGTCGGGCAGGTAGCCGCGGTCGTAGCGGTAGTAGCCCGTGCAGGAGAACAGGAACGAGCAGGTGACGACGACCGTCTCGCCGGTGTCGCCGCGCTCGGCCGTGACGGTCCAGCAGGCGTCCTCCGTGGACCACTCGGCGCGGGTGATGCGGTGGCCGAAGCGGATGTGGCGGTCGATGCCCTCCTCGGCCGCCGTGTCCTTGATGTACTGCAGGATCGTGTCGCCGTCGGCGATGGCCTTCTCGCCCTGCCACGGGCGGAACGAGTAGCTGAAGGTGAACATGTCCGAGTCCGAGCGGATGCCCGGGTAGCGGAAGAGGTCCCACGTGCCGCCGATCGAGTCCCGCGCCTCGAAGAGGGCGAACGTGGCCCACCGGCACTCGGTCTGCAGGAAGTGGGCGGCACCGATGCCCGACAACCCGGCGCCGACGATCAGGACGTCGAGGTGCTCGGGCGGGGCGGAGTCGTCCTGGGTCATCGAACCAGCCTCGCGCTGCACGCTCAGGCCCGCTCGGCTGCGGCGGGGTCCGGGTCGGCGGCGGGAGCCGGGGCGGCTGCGGGCCGGGCCAGCAGGTCGTTGAGCGAGCCGGCGTCGCCGAACAGGCGCTCGCGCCACTCGGCGACCAGCGCCTCGGTGTCGTGGTCGTCGGGGTGGAAGTCCGGCCGGTCGTAGTCCTTGAGGCGGTCCCAGACCTTGCGCTGGATCAGCGGGTTGCGCTTGAAGCGCTGCCAGCTGGCCTTCAGCCGTCCCTTCTCGCGGGCGCCCTCGTCACGGGCGAGCGACATCGCCATGGAGACGGCCATGCCGGCGACGAACCCGTAGCGGAGCGCCACCATGGTCCACACCCGCATGCGCTCGCCGCCGCCGACCGCCTTGTAGACGTCGAACGCGACCGCCTTGTGCTCGCACTCCTCCAGCGCGTGCCAGAGGAACAGGTCCCGGACGGCGTCGTCGCCGAACAGCTCGCGCACCGCCTCCTCGCTCAGCAGCTGCTCCGCCATGGTGGCGGTGAAGTGCTCGAGCGCCGCGGTGGCGGCCAGGTTGGACGACGCCGGCGCCAGCTTGGAGCGCAGACCCAGCATCTTCCGGGTGATCCACTCCCCCTCCTTGGCGGGGTAGCCGAGCTCGTCCAGCCGGTTGTTGAACACGCGGTGCTCGCGGCCGTGCGTGGCTTCCTGGCCGATGAACCCCGCCACCTGGCGCTTGAGCTCGGGGTCGGTGATCTGCGACCGGTAGTGGCGCACGGAGCGGACGAAGAAGTCCTCGCCGTCGGGGAACACCGACGACAACGCCACGGCGAGGTGGCTGTTGAGCAGGTCGCCGTCCGCGGCGAAGTACTTGGGAACGTTCGCCAAGCGCTCCTCGAACGAGATGCGCCGGGTCGGCACGCTCCGCGCGGGCACGGCGTCGGTCGTGCCGTCGGCGGCAGCGCCGTGGGCAGCACCGTCGCCGGGGGTGGGGCCCTGGGGGGTGGATCGTTCCATGAGGTCGCTCACGCCCTCATGCTAGATGATCTGAGAGATTCGCTCAATCCCTCATTTCGCTCCGTGACCGCTACAGTTGACGGCGTGACCGATGTCGCACCGACCACCGACGCCCGGGCGGGCACCCCGCGGACGCTGCGCGAACCCGCCCCCGACGGCAAGGGCGCCCAGACACGCCGGTCGATCCTCGCTGCGGCGATCGAGCGCTTCGGACGCGACGGGTACCGATCCAGCTCCGTCGCCGACATCGCCCGCGACGCCGGCGTCGGCGGCACCGTCGCCTACTCGTACTTCCCCAACAAGGAAGCCCTGTTCCTGGCCGCGGTCGACGAGGACGCGGCCGGAGTGATCGACGAGGGCTTCCTGCGCGTCTTCCAGAACCCCGACGTCGCGGACTGGCAGTCGCGCCTGATCGTGACCCTGGTGGCGGCGGTGGACCAGCATCCGCTGGCCCGACGCCTGCTCGCCGGGCTGGAGCCCGAGGTGACGGCCAGGGTGCTGGACAACCCGGCCCTGGCCGAGGTCCGGAAGGTCTGCGCGGATCGCCTGCGCGCCGACCAGCTCACGGGCGAGGTCCGCCCCGACATCGACCCCGAGCAGATCGCCGACGGCCTGGTGAGCATCGTGCTGTCGGTGCTCATGTCGGTGGTGCAGCTCGGCCCCGCGATCACGGCCGAACGCGCACCCGACGTGCTCGCCGTCATCTCCGCGGCGATCGACCCCGTCGGCCGGTAGCGCGGAGCGCTCCGGCGTCACCCGGACGACTCGATCCTGGCCATCAGGAGCGGGGTGCGGTAAGCCTGTTCCCAACCGACGTGACGTCGGTCACCGCGCGTGGCAAGGGCGCCACGCAGCGATGGACCCGCACGGCAGACCGGCCGAGCGGCACCCGGAGGGACCCGACCACATGAACAAGAACGAACTCGACAGCTCGTCCACCAC
>JAEZAI010000370.1 GCA_023427825.1 Actinomycetes bacterium | reverse complement strand
ATCCTGGCCTTCTCGCCGGATCGGGCCGCCGAGCTCGTCGGCGTGCCGGGTTGGTACAGCGTGGTGAACGTCCGGATGACGCCGGGGGCGGACGCGGCGGCGGTCCAGACCGAGCTGCAGCGCGGCGGCGGCCCCGAGGTGTCGGTGTTCAGCTCGGAGGCGCTGCTCGACGCGGCCCAGGCCGACATCGAGGAGGAGCTGACCAACTTCGTGGGTCTCCTCCTCGGGTTCGCGGCGGTCACGCTGTTCGTGAGCGCGTTCCTCATCTGGAACACCTTCACGATCGTGGTCGCGCAGCGGACCCGGGAGCTCGCGCTGCTGCGGGCGGTCGGGGCGGGTCGACGTCAGGTCGCGCTGTCGGTCGTGGGGGAGGGCCTGGTGGTCGGCGTCGCCGCGTCCGCGCTCGGCATCGGCGTCGGCGTGCTGCTGGGCATCGGTCTGCAGCGCCTGATCGTCGCCCTCGGCGTCGCCCTGCCGCTCGACGAGGTGGTGTTCCAGCCCCGGACCGCCGTGCTCGGCGCGGTCGTGGGCGTGGGCGTCACGCTGGTGTCGGTCATCGGACCGGCCCGACGCGCCACGTCGGTGCCGCCCGTGGCGGCCATCTCCGCCATCGACGCCACGCCGACGCGTCGCACCCTCGGCCGCCCGGTCGTGGGCTCGATCCTGCTCGGGGCCGGACTGCTCGTCGGCTCCCGGGCGCTCGCCGCGCCCGCGGAGCCGGTGGAGCCCCGGGTCCAGGGAGTGGCCTTGGCCGCGTTGCTCGTATTCCTGGGCGTCGCCGGCGTCGCCCGCTTCCTGGCGGGGCCGATCGTGTCGGTGATCGGCGCGCCCGTGCGCCGCATGGGGGTCGCCGGACGGATCGCGGCGCGCAACTCGGTCCGCAACCCCCGGCGCACGGCGTCGACGGCCTCCGCGCTGATGATCGGCCTCGCGCTCGTGGCCACCACGTTGGTGGTCGGCGAATCGGTCCGCACGGCCATCCGCGGTGGCCTGACGCGCTCGGTCAACTCGGACGTCGTCGTCGACTCGGGGTCCGTGGCGCCGTTCGACGCGGCCACCATCGAGGACATCGCCAGGTCCGACGGCGTGGCCGAGGCCGTCCCCATGTCGATCGCCCGTTCCGACACCGTCAAGGGGCCGGGCCGGCTGACGATCTCGACGGGCGACGTCGCGCAGATGGTCGCCGTGGTCGACCCGGAGATGGTCGACGGCCGGCTCCCGACCGGCGATGACGAGATCGCGGTCAACCGGCGCTGGGCCAACGACAAGGGCGTGGAGCTGGGCCAGGACCTGACGCTGCGGGGCGGCGACGCCACCAAGGTGCTGCGCGTGGTGGGCGTCTACCAACGTCGTGAGCTCTACGACGACACGTTCGCGCCCACCGCCGCGGTCGAGGGGCTGCTGGGCGTGGAGCCGGCGGCGCGCCTGGTGTTCGTCCGGACCGAGCCGGGCGCCTCGCCGGAGCGGGTCGCCGACGAGCTCGCCGAGGTGGTGGCCGGCATCCCGAACTCGTCAGCGGACGTCACCGCGGACTTCGTCGACGCCCGCACGGGCAGCGTGGACATCATCATCAGCATCGTGAACGTGCTGCTGATGTTCGCCGTGCTGGTCGCAGCGCTCGGCATCGCCAACACGCTGGCGCTGTCGGTCGTCGAGCGGACGCGCGAGCTGGGTCTGCTCCGCGCCGTGGGCATGTCGAGGCGGCGCATGCGCCGGATGGTGCGGCTCGAGGGCGTGCTGATCGGCACGTTCGGCGGGATCCTGGGCCTGATCGTGGGGGTCGGCTTCGGCGCCGCGCTGGTGCAGGCGCTGCCGGCCGAGAACGCGGAGCTCACCATGCCGTGGGCCCGCCTCGCGGTCCTGCTCGTGGTCGGGTCCGTGCTCGGCATCGTCGCCTCGGCGCTGCCGGCGCGGCGGGCGGGTCGCCTGGACGTGCTCACCGCCATCGCCGAGGAGTGACCCACCGGCATTTTGGGGGTCGCGCCCGGACAAGGTTTGTCCGCTGGGACCCTCAGATGCTGATCAGCGGCGCGCGGCCCAGTAGCGACGGGTGGTGCCGTGCGGGTCGTCGACGACCGCGGTCTCGGCGTCGAACACCATGACCGGGCGGCCGTCGCCCTGCCCGGGCGCGGGGAGTGCCGGCCACTCGTCGACGCCGGCGACGCTCGGCGTGCCCTCGACCGCGAACGAGACCCACGCGTCGTGGACGGCGGTCGCGAGCGAGGCCGGAGCGTCGGGGCCGATCAGCACGTGGATGCGGTGGTCCGACACCATGTCGAACACGAACGGGATCTCGATGGCGTGCGCCGCGCCGAGCATCCCGCCCCACGCCGTGCTCTTCCAGTCGAACCGGTACTGGCGGACGGAGGCGTGCGCCGCCTGCGCATCGGCCAGCTCCGAGGCCGGGATGCGGAACACGACGTCGGTGAGCAGCGCGCTGTCCACGTCCGCGTGCGACGCACCCGGGTGGTCGGCCTCGTAGGCCGCGATCGCGCCGTCCACGTCGTCGGTGACCAGCGCCAGGCGGGAGCGCAGACCGTCGTGGCCGTCCACCGCGGGGGTCATCATGGCGAAGAGCTTCCACTCCTCCAGGTTCGTGCCGACGACCAGGTCCACTCCCGCAGCGGACCCGCCGGCCACCGCGGCGAGCGGGTCGGTCGGGACCACCACGCCGTCGGCGACCGGCGTGAAGGCCAGGAAGGCGACCGGACTCCCGGTCCGCTCGATCACGGCCTGGGGATCGGCGATCCGGGCGGCGCTCACCGCGGCGTGTGCCTTGAGGAGCTCCTCCACCGGGAGGCGGCGCAGCTCGTCCACCGTGGTCACCCCGGCCGCGGCCATGAACTCGGCGGTGTCGGCCGACGCGTGCTCGGATGCCTTCGCCATCAGGCCGCCCGACTGGGCGATCGCCCGCTGGAAGAGCCCGCGGGCGCGCTCGACCGTGAGCAGGAGCGACACGCTCATGGAGCCCGCGGACTCTCCGAAGATCGTCACGTTGCCGGGGTCGCCGCCGAAGCTGGCGATGTTGTCCCGGACCCACTCGAGGGCCGCGACCTGGTCGAGGAGCCCGACGTTGCCGGAGCCGGCCTCGGCGGGGTCGAGCGAGGACAGGTCGAGGAAGCCGAGCGAGCCCAGTCGGTAGTTGAGGCTGACGAACACCACGCCGTCCTCGGCGAACCGGGTGCCGTCGTAGATGGGGGAGGAGCCCGAGCCCATCTCGAACCCGCCGCCGTGGATCCACACCATCACCGGCCGGCCGGCACCGTCGGCAGGCGACGGATCGGTCGTCCAGACGTTGAGGTGCAGGCAGTCCTCGTCCCACACCTCGGCCTCGCCGCCGAAGAGGGCGTCCATCATCGACGGGTTCTGCGGCGACACCGTGCCGAAGGCCGTGGCGTCGCGCTCGCCGTCCCACGGCGCGGCGGGCCGGGGCGGGCGGAACCGGAGCTCGCCGACCGGCGGCGCGGCGAACGGGATGCCGGCGAAGCGGGCGACGCCGTCGCGCCACTCGCCGCGCAGGGCGCCGTGCGTGGTCGTGACGACGACGTGGTCGCCGTCGCCGGGCGCTGCGGGTGCGGTCTCGGTCTCTGCCATCGCTCTGATCTAGCACCGGCCGGTCCCGTCGCGTCGGGCGCACGTCTCGGTGCCCAGGTGGACGGGGTGCCCGGTGGGTGCCTCCGGGTCACGAGCGCGGCGGCGCGATGCCCGCCTGAGTGCTCGCTACGCTCCCGGCGTGCGCGTGCTGGTGACCGGAGCGACGGGGTTCGTGGGATCGCATGCCGTCCGGGCGCTGGTGGACGCGGGGCACCGCGTGACCTGCCTGGTTCGCGACCCCGCCCGGCTGGACTCGGCGCTGCCGGCCGAGGTCCGCGAGCAGGTCGACGTCGCCATCGGCGACGTGCTCGTGGCCGATTCGGTGGAGCGTGCGCTGGAGGGGTGCGAGGGCGTGCTGCACGCAGCGGGCGCGGTCGGGGTGACCTCGTCCAGGTCGGGTTCGCGTGACGTCAACGTCGAAGGCACTCGCAACGTGGTCGGCCTCGCCGTGCGGGCCGGCTGCGACCCGATCGTGTACACGTCGACGGTGGTCGTGCTCGACGAGACCGCTCCGGTCCTCACGTCGGACACGCCGCTCGGCTCGCCGCCCGGTCCCTACGGCCGGTCCAAGCTGGTCGCGGAGCAGTACGTGCAGGCGCAGCAGGAGTCGGGCGCACCGGTGACGAGCTTCTACGTCGGCGGCGTGTTCGGGCCGGACTGCCCCGACATCGCGTCGGGCATGCAGGGGATCATCGGCGCGGTGAACCAGCTGATGCCCGTGACGAACGGCGGCGTCGGCACGATCGACGCCCGGGATCTGGCGCAGCTGCTCGCGGCCGCCATGGAACCCGGTCGCGGGCCTCGTCACTACATCGCCGGCGGCCAGTTCCTCAGCTGGGCGGAGTGGTCCGACCTGCTGGGCGAGGTCATCGGCCGGCCGATCCGTCGGGTGCCCATGCCGTCGGTGGTCCTCCGCTCCACCGGCCGGGCGCTCGATCTGCTGAAGGTCATCCGGGACTTCGACTACCCGCTCACGCACGAGGCGGCGACGCAGATGACGTCCGCGCCGCGCTCCGACGACCGCGCCACGCTCGAGGAGCTCGGCGTGACCGTGCGACCGGTCGGCGACACGCTGGCCGACAGCGTCCGCTGGCTGATCCGCGAGGGCTACATCGACCCGTCGAAGGCGCCCCGGCTCGCCACCTGAGGCCGTCGCGGTCACCTCACCCGGCTCTCCCTCCGGAGCGAGGTGGGGTGGGTCCCAGGGACGGAGAGGGCTCAGCTCTTGGTGAACAGCAGCTGCAGCTCGAGCACGCCCTGGTCCTCGACCGACAGCACGATCGGCGCGGACGGCACCTGGACCCCGAAGTCCGAGAACGTCACGTCGAGCGAGCCGACGACCACGACGGTCCCGTCGACGAGCTTGGCCCGCAGCGGGAACTCCACGGCCTTTGTCACGCCATGGATCGTCAGGTCGCCCTTGGCGGGGGCGTTCACCTCGGCACCGCTGGCGGCATCGGGGCCGAGCTCGATCGGCGACGTGAGCTCGAACGTGGCCTGCGGGAACTCGTCGGTCTCCAGCGCGGACTGCACCCGGTTGTCGCGGCGTGACTCGTTGGTCGTGATCTTCGTCAGATCGATCGTGAACTCGGCGTCGGTCACCTGCGTGCCCGAGATCGTCATGGAGCCGGTGACCGCGTTCGTGCGGCCGACGGCCTCGGTCGAGCCGATCGATGCCAGCTCCTCCTTGATCCGGAAGCCGACGAACGTGCCGGTCGCCGACTCGTAGTCGAACTCGCCGGTCGCCGTGTCCACCGACCAGGTGCCGTCGATCCCGGTCGCAGCGCCCGTCGCCGTCGTGGTCGGCTCGCCCTCCTTCGCCGTCGTCGTGGTCACGCCCTCGGCGGCGGTGTCCAGGTCGACCGCGTCGGGGCTGTCGTCACGGAAGAACCAGTAGAGGCCGCCGCCGACGAGCGCCAGCACGGCGACGACGACGACCACGGACACGGTCTTGGCCTTGGGGGACATGGCGGGCATGGTAGAGACGCTGGCCGGGAGGCGGCTGTCAGCGACCCGGGAGCCGGCCGAGAGCGCGCCCCAGGGGCTGCGAGCTGCACGCCACGGGCACGCCGCGGCCACCCCGCCCGGTGCGGGCGTGCGGATCGTCGCCGCCGGTCGGTCTGGTAGAACCGCCCTTCATCGGGGGGACCGACGCGATCCAGGGGGACGCCACGTGAGCATCGACTTCAGCCTGTCACCGGAGCTCGAGGAGATCCGGGCCCGGGTGCGGACCTTCGTCGACGAGGTCATCAAGCCCACCGAGGATCGCATCCGCGACGAGCACCTCGAGGACACCGACCGCGACGCCTACCTCGGCGCGCTGATCGGCATGCGCAAGGAGGCGTTCGACGCCGGGATCTGGCTGCCCCACATGCCCGAGGAGTGGGGCGGCATGGGGCTGGGCCACGTCGAGCTCGCCATGGTCCAGGCCGAGGCGGCCAAGAGCTACTACGGCCCGTGGGTCTTCAACTGCCAGGCGCCCGACGAGGGCAACATGCACACCCTCCTGCACTGGGCGACCGACGAGCAGAAGGAGAAGTACCTCAAGCCGCTGTGCGAGGGCCGCACCTGGTCCTGCTTCGCCATGACCGAGCCCGAGGTGGCCGGCTCGGACCCGACGCTCATCCGCACGACCGCCTACCAGGACGGTGAGGAGTGGGTGATCAACGGGCACAAGTGGTTCATCTCCAACGCCCATCGCGCCAGCTTCGCCATCCTGATCGCCCGCACGGAGGAGGACCCCGACCTCCCGCAGGCCGCCAACACCGCGTTCATCGTGGACATCCCGTCGCCCGGCTGGAACGAGGTCCGCCAGATCGAGACCATGCACGGCTCGACCGGCCACTCCGAGATCGTGATCGAGGACCTGCGGGTGCACGAGTCGCAGATGCTCGGCGGGCGCGGGCAGGGCCACCTGCTCGGTCAGTACCGCCTGGGTCCGGCCCGGCTGGCGCACTGCATGCGGTGGATCGCACAGGCCGAGACCGCGCTCGACATGATGGTCGACCGGTCGCTCAACCGGTTCGCCCACGGCTCGCTGCTGGCCGAGAAGCAGGGCATCCAGTGGATGATCGCAGACTCCACGATGGAGCTGTACCAGGCGAAGCTCATGGTCCTGCACGCGGCCTACAAGATCGACCGCGGCGACGACTTCAAGGCCGAGGTGTCCATGGCCAAGCACTTCGTCGCCAACATGCTGAACCGGGTGATCGACCGGTCGATCCAGGTCCACGGCGCGCTCGGCTACTCGACCGACACGCCGCTCGCGCACATGTACCAGCACGCCCGCTGGGCGCGGTTTGCCGACGGTGCGGACGAGGTCCACCAGATGCGGATCGCGCAGCGGACGATCGCGGCGTACAAGGACGACGGCAGCACGCGCGCCGCCACCGGCGACCTCCCCATCTAGGACCGCCCGCCGGCATATGCGGGTCGCGCCCGGACAAGGATTGTCCGCTGCGACCCACAGATGCCGGTGGCGGCGGGTGTCACCCGACCCGGCGCAACGCCTCCCGCGTGAGCTCGGCCAGCGACCCGTAGCCGTCGACCGCCATGATCAGGTCGGTCTCGGCCAGCAGGCACCGCAGCAGGTGCTCGACGCCGGCCTGGCCGCCCACGGCCATGGCGTACGCGTAGGGCCGGCCGATGCCGACCGCCGTGGCGCCGAGCGCGAGCGCCTTGACGACGTCCGCGCCCGAGCGGACGCCGGAGTCGAACACGACCGGCGCGTCGCCGACGGCGTCCACCACGTCGGGCAGGCACTCGAGCGCCGGCAGACCGCCGTCGGCCTGGCGCCCGCCGTGGTTGGAGCACCAGATGCCGTCGACGCCGTGATCGAGCGCCCGGCGCGCGTCCTCGGGGTCGCACACCCCCTTCAGCAGCAGGGGCAGGGCGGTGGAGGAGCGGATGCGGTCGAGGTCGTCCCAGCCCATGCCGGGGTTGCCGAACGTCAGCGCCCACAGCCCCGTCGCGGCCTCGACGTCCTCCTCCGGCGGGCGCTCCAGCCGCGACCGGAACACCGGGTCGCTGAAGTAGTTGGCCAGGCACAGGCCCTGGAGCTGCGGGAAGCTCGCGAT
>JAEZAI010000484.1 GCA_023427825.1 Actinomycetes bacterium | reverse complement strand
CGCATGGGGACGGGCGGCCTCGAGGTGCTGGGAGCGCCGTACTCGGAGTTCGGACGTACGACGCGAGCCGTCGAAACGCTGCGAGCAGTCGATGGCGGGATCGAGGTCGCCGGCGGTCGTTGGCTCGACGACGACGCCTTCTGCTGTCCGAGCGCCACCTTCACAGCGCTCTTGCGCTTCACCGAAGGTCGTTGGGCCGAGGGATGACCACCTCGCCGGCGGCGACGCCGGGGCCGGCGCGCAGGACGACCGCCGCCCAGCCGTCCCGCTCCAGGTCCTCGACCACGTCGAGGTCGGGGCCGACCGCGGCGATCGCCCGGTCCACCTGACCGCTCGACCGGTCCGACAGCAGGCCGCTCAGCACCAGGTGACCGCCGGGCGCGGTCGCCAATGCGAGGTGCGGCCCCAGCTCCTCGACGATCGGCACGAGCAGGTTGGCCAGCACCACGTCGAACGGTCCGCGCTCGCCGACGACCTCCGGGACGGAACGCTCACTCGCCTCCGCGAGCCCGTCGGCCACGCCGTTCAGCTCGGCCGTCCGGTGCGTGGCCTCGACCGCCGCGCGGTCCACGTCGACCGCGGTCAGCGACGACGCGCCGAGGAGCAGCGCGGCCACGCCCAGCACGCCGGTGCCCGAACCCACGTCCAGGATGCGACCGGGTGCCGCGCTCCCCGTCAGCCGCTCCACGGCCTCGAGGCACAATCTCGTGGTCGGGTGCGACCCGGAGCCGAACGAGTCGGCCGCGTCGACGACCACCTCCACCCGGCCGGTGTGCGCCGGGTCGGCGTCGACCCACTCCGGGCGGACGCCCAGCCGCTCCCCGACCGCCACGGCGACGGCGTGGTCGCGCCAGCCGCCGGACCAGGACGGATCGACCTCGAGCACCTCGTAGGGCTGGCCGAGGGCGTCGAGGGCGGCGATCGACGACACCGGGAGGTCCGCCACCAGCCGCAGGCCCGCGCCGTCGGGCGACGGCAGCTCGGACACCGCGCTCGCGCCCAGGGAGAAGCGACGGTCGGCCAGCAGCTCGGGACCGGTCGAGCAGAACGGCGTGTCGTCCGCGACCACCGCCACCACGGAGCGGCCGGACGGCCCTTCCGGCCCCGGCGCGCCGTCACCGGAGGGGACGCTCGTCACGTGTGCCATCGCGCCCGACAGGGTAGGGACCGCCCATGTCCACGTCATCAGGGGAATCCTCCACGACCCAGGACCGCCACGACGACCGCACCGGCCACAGCTCCACGCACAGCGAGCCCGGCGTGCGCGAGGCCGAACGACGGGACCACGAGCGCGACCAGCGCGAGGACTCGCCGTCGCTCCTCCAGCGGCTCCACGCCGCGACCGGCGACCGTGACCGCGAGGCCGAGGCGCTGGCCGACCGGTCGCCCGACGACGTCTCGCTCGAGGACGCCAAGGTGGCGGTGAACCGCGCCCACGGTCACGACCCCGAGGTCCGGCCGACGGAGAGCGAGGTCGCCAGCCCCGACGACGCGGAAGCGGTCGCGGACGAGCGCGACGACGACTGAACAAACCCCATCCCTTCTTGCGTGAGTTGCCGTCGCTGAGCGACGACGACTCACGCCAGAACACCATGGACTGATCGCATCGGGCGATCGTTGCCATCCCTGCAACACGGCGACCGTTTGTGAGTGCCCTCATCGCGGCAGGTAGGTTTCGATCGAACCGAACTCGCGTCGGTGACCCGCCGTTCAGGAGAGCACGGGCATGACCCAGGCCATGGAGCGTCGACAGGGCGCCGACGCCCCCGACGTCAACGGGACGCACAGGTCCAACAGGAACCTGCTGATCGACTTCTGGCGGTCGGCCGTCGGCAAGAAGTGGGTCATGGCCCTCACGGGCATCGGACTCATGGGCTTCGTCTTCGCCCACATGTTCGGCAACCTGAAGATGTTCCTCGGCCGGACCGAGTTCGACCACTACGCCGAGGGCCTCCGGTCGCTCTTCTCGCCGATCATCCCGCACACCTGGGCGCTGTGGGGGCTGCGCATCGGGCTGATCGTGATGTTCGCCCTGCACATCATCGCGGCGGCCCAGCTGACCGCCATGAACCGGCGCTCCCGCCCCATCCGGTACCAGTCGCCGCGGGACTACATCGCCGCCAACTTCGCCGCCCGCACCATGCGCTGGACCGGCGTGATCGTCCTGCTCTACCTGCTCTTCCACCTGGCGGACCTGACCTGGGGCTGGGTGAACCCCGACTTCGTCCGCGGCGCCGCCTACGACAACCTCGTGGCCAGCCTCGAGCAGTGGCCGGTGGCGATCATCTACCTGGTCGGCAACATCGCCCTGGGCATCCACCTGTTCCACGGGGCGTGGTCGATGTTCCAGTCGATGGGCATCAACAGCCCCCGTTACAACGGCGTCCGCAAGGCCTTCGCCGCCGGCTTCGTCGTCGTCACCATCGGCATGAACTGCGCCTTCGTCGTGGCCATCCAGGCCGGCGTCGTCTCGAACTGACGCGGAGAGAGGAACCACCGTGACCATCACCCTCGACGCGCAGATCCCCCAGGGTCCGATCGCCGACAAGTGGACGAACCACAAGTTCGACCTGAAGCTCGTCAACCCGTCCAACCGGCGGAAGTTCGACGTCATCGCCGGGGGCACCGGCCTGGCCGGCGCCGCGGCCGCCGCCACGCTCGGCGAGCTCGGTTACAACGTGAAGGTCTTCACCTTCCACGACTCGCCCCGCCGTGCCCACTCGATTGCCGCGCAGGGCGGCATCAACGCCGCCAAGAACTACCGCAACGACGGCGACTCGGTGCACCGGCTCTTCTACGACACCATCAAGGGCGGCGACTACCGCTCCCGTGAGGCCAACGTGCACCGCCTGGCCGAGGTGTCGGTGAACATCATCGACCAGTGCACCGCCCAGGGCGTGCCCTTCGCCCGTGAGTACGGCGGCCTGCTGGACAACCGCTCGTTCGGCGGGGCGCAGGTCGCCCGCACCTTCTACGCCCGGGGCCAGACCGGTCAGCAGCTGCTGCTCGGCGCCTACCAGGCGCTCGCCCGCCAGATCCACCTCGGCACGGTCGAGCTCTACAACCGCATGGAGATGCAGGACGTCGTGCTGCACGACGGTCGGGCCCAGGGCATCACCTGTCGTGACCTGCTGACCGGCGAGGTCAAGGCGTTCAGCGCCCACGCGGTCCTGCTCTGCACCGGCGGCTACGGGAACGTCTACTTCCTGTCGACCAACGCCAAGGCGTGCAACGTCACCGCCACCTGGCGGGCGCACAAGAAGGGCGCGGCGTTCGCCAACCCCTGCTTCACGCAGATCCACCCGACCTGCATCCCGCCGGCCGACGAGTTCCAGTCCAAGCTCACGCTCATGTCCGAGTCGCTGCGCAACGACGGCCGCATCTGGGTGCCGAAGTCGTTCGACGACGGTCGCGCCGCGGCGGACATCCCCGAGGGCGAGCGCGACTACTACCTGGAGCGCAAGTACCCGGCGTTCGGCAACCTCGTCCCTCGCGACGTCGCCTCCCGCAACGCCAAGACCGTGGTCGACGAGGGCCGCGGCGTGGGTCCGCTCAAGAACGGCGTGTACCTCGACTTCGCCGACGCCATCTCACGCTTCGGCGAGGACACGATCCGGGCCCGCTACGGGAACCTGTTCGACATGTACGAGCGGATCACCGGCGAGGATCCGTACACGGTGCCCATGCGCATCTACCCGGCCACCCACTACACGATGGGTGGCCTGTGGGTGGACTACAACCTGCAGACCACGATCCCGGGCCTCTTCGCCCTGGGCGAGGCCAACTTCTCGGACCACGGCGCCAACCGCCTGGGCGCCTCGGCGCTCATGCAGGGCCTGGCCGACGGCTACTTCGTGGGCCCGTCCACGGTCGCCGGCTACCTGGCCGGGCTGCTCGGCACCACGCCGATGTCGACCGACGAGCCGGCGTTCAGCTCCGCGGTGGCCGAGAGCCAGGACCGCATCGACCAGCTGGTCGCGGTCAAGGGCACGGCCACGGTCGACCACTACCACCGTGAGCTCGGCAAGATCGTCTGGGACTACTGCGGCATGAGCCGCAACAAGGCGGGCCTGGAGAAGGCGCTCGCCGAGATCCCGCCGCTGCGCGAGGAGTTCTGGAAGAACGTCCGCATCCCCGGCGACCCGAACGGCTGGAACCAGTCGCTCGAGAAGGGGCTGCGCGTCGCGGACTTCATGGAGATGGCCGAGCTGAAGGTGCGCGACGCCCTCCACCGCGAGGAGTCCTGCGGCGGTCACTTCCGCGAGGAGCACCAGACCGAGGACGGCGAGGCCAAGCGCGACGACGAGAACTTCGCGTACGTCGCGGCTTGGGAGTACGGCGGTCCCGACATCCAGCACGACGCCGTCCTCCACAAGGAGGACCTGGTGTTCGAGAACGTGGCGCTGACGCAGCGCAGCTACAAGTGAGCCAGAGGGAGACGAGGACGTGACCGACACCACCAACGCCGACTCCCCGACCGTGTCCGGCGGCGTGCCCGCGCCGCCGGCCCACGGGAAGATGCTCAACCTGAAGCTGCGGGGCTGGCGCCAGCCGGGCCCCGACGTGCACGGCCACTTCGAGGAGTACACGACGACCGTCGCCGACGACGCGTCGTTCCTCGAGATGCTCGACTACGTCAACGAGGACCTCATCACCAGCGGTGACGAG
>JAEZAI010000301.1 GCA_023427825.1 Actinomycetes bacterium | reverse complement strand
TCGCGGAGGACCGAAGCAGCCATCCCACCAGGAACGACGCCACCACGACCACGACCGCCGCGACCCACAACGTGGACGAGAAGGCGTCGACGAAGGCGGTCCGGGCCGTGAGCGCGAGCGCGCGGCCCGACTCGCCACCCGTGGCGGCCGCGACCTGCAGCGCGTCGGCGAGCGAGCCGGAGGCGCGCTCCGGCAGCTCGCCGACCGCGCCGTCCATGGACGAGCGGAACAGCGACGCCACCAGGCTTCCCAGCACGGCCACCCCGAGCGCACCGCCGAGCTCACGTGTGGTGTCGTTCACCGCCGACCCGACGCCGGCCTTGTGGAGCGGGAGCGAGCGCATGATCGCTCCGGTGGACGGGGCGGTCGTGATCCCCATGCCCAGCGCCTGCACCACGACCGCGAGGGCGAACCACCAGTAGCTCGCCGTCACGCCGCTCGTGAGCGCCAGCAGGGCGATGCCCAGCCCGGCGATCGTCAGCCCGGAGGCGACGACCCACCGCTGCCCGAAGCGCTCGACCAGCTTGGCCGACTGCGTCGCCGAGACCAGGTAGGCGAGCGCCCACGGCAGGATCCGGACGCCGGCGGAGAGCGCGTCGTAGCCGTGCACCAGCTGCAGGTACTGGGTGAAGAGGAAGTACGAGCCGAACATGGCGAAGAACACGAGCGAGATCGCGGTGGTCGCCGCCGTGAAACGAGGGTTCCGGAAGTAGCCGAGATCGAGCATCGGCTCGGACGCCCGCAGCTCCCACCACACGAACCCCGCCAGCACCACCGCCGCGACGGCGAAGGTGACCAGCGTCTGGGCGGAGGTCCATCCGTGCTCCGGCGCCTCGATGATCCCGTACACCAGCGACGCCAGACCGGCGATGGACAGGAGCGCGCCGAGCGGGTCGAGCGGGGCATGGATCCGCTCCCGGGACCGAGGGATCAGGAAGAGGCCGGCGATCAGCGCCACCACGACCACGACGACGTTGATGATGAAGATCGATCCCCACCAGAACGCCTCGATCAACGCACCGCTCACGACGCCGCCCAGGGCCACGCCCACGCCGGCGAAGCCGGCCCACACGGCGATGGCCCGAGGCCGCTCGTCGGGCGGGAACACGTGCGCCAGGATCGACAGCGTCGCCGGCATCACGAACGCGGCGCCGGCGCCCATCACCGCCCGGCACGCGACGACGGCGCCGGCGGACGTGGACATCGCGGCGACGAGCGAGGCCGACCCGAACACCACCAGGCCGCCGTTCAGCGCGAGCCGTCGCCCGTAGCGGTCGCCCAGCGATCCGGCCGTGAGCAGCAGGCCGGCGAACACGAGCGAGTAGGCGTCGACGATCCACTGGAGTCCGCTGGAGCCGGTGCGGAGGTCCTCCGCGAGCGTGGGCAACGCCACGTTCAGGCTCGCGTTGGCCATGACGATCATGACGAGGCTGAGACAGAGCACCCCGAGGGTCCACCATCGACGCTCGTAGTCCGTCTCGGTCGGGCCCTGCTGGAGATCGGCCTCGCGTCCGAGCGGCGTCTCGACGGGGAGGTCGCTCGTGAGCCGGCCGGACACGTCGTCGGTGCTCATCGCAGGGAGAGAACGTCCGCGGCGGACGGTGCATTCCGGTCGAGGTCCCTGCCGGCGGCGAGGAGGCGGCCGGTCAGCCGCCGTCGTGCACCGGCCCGCGTCGACCGCGTGCCAGATCCAGCAGCCAGCCGCCCAGCTCGTCGACCACCGGCACGGTCGTCGTTCCCCGGGCGATCGACGTGTAGGGGTTGTCGAACCGGCGGTCGTGCGCCAGGTCCACCGGCTCCCCGTCGACGAGCAGCGCCACGTCCGGTCGCATCTCGATCGTCCCCTCGGTCGGCGACCCGTACACGACGTGGAAGCCCGGGTGCGGTCCGGACGCGGTCCAGCCGGGGTCGGACACCGACACCTCGGCCGCGGCGATAGCCGCGCTGAAGGCGTCGAAGCTGCCGTCCCGATCGGCGTCGCCCAGCTCGACGATCCACACGTTGTCCGCTCCACCCTCGGCGACCAGGTCGAAGTCGCCGGTGAGCCCGGCGGTGTACGTGGTGACGGGATCGTGACGGCGCCAGCGCGGCTCCCGCCACGACCACAGCGCCACGTAGCCGTCGCGCCGGCGACCGAGCGTCCACCGACCGTCGCGGCGGACCTCGTCGAAGTGCTCGGTCGGGAAGTAGGCGTGGGTGTACGGCTCGTAGGCGAACGGCTCGAGGATCCCGGGGTCCGGAGGCGCGAAGGCGGGCTGGAAGGCGTGGATGCCCACCCGACCGTGCTGCACCGATCGCGGCAGAGTCGCGGAGCCCGTCCAGTAGCGGTCGTCGTCCAGGTAGTCGCCGGGATCCGGCGACGGTCCGTTGCCCGGGGGGTTGGCGAACACGATCGCCCGCTCGTCGAGTGTGGCCTCCCAGATGTGGTGCTGGAACCCGGCGGTCCCCGGCCGGTAGTCCTGGGCGCAGGACAACATCCCGTGGGCGTTGCGCCAGGTGGAGGTGCGCACCTCGCTGAGGAGCCCGGCGTTGACCATCGGGTGCAGATCGGCAGCCATCTGCCGCCACAGCGCCGGGTCCGCACCGATCGCGGCACGCAGCTCCTCGAAGATGGCGAACAGCCGGGCGTCCCACAGCTCGTGGCGGTCGAGCGTCTCGATGGTGAGCGGAACGAGCTGCCAGGGGGTGAGTGCCCCGCGGTCCCACCAGTACGGCACCAGGTCGGGATCCGTGTAGGACCGCCCGTCCGATCTCACCGGGTCGTCGCAGAGCGGTTCGGACGGATCGATCGCCACGCCCATGACTTCCCGGTCGACGATCTCGCGGGTGCTGGTGGCGACGCGCCGCAGCACGGCCGGCGGTCGGTAGCGACGGGTCCGGGCGAGCAGCGTCGCCGACTCGTTGAGCGGCAGGAGGTCGATGTGGTCCCCGTCGTCGACCGGCCATGCCTCGTCGGTGGCGTCGAAGCAGAGCTTGCAGGCGCCGAACACCGGCTGGTCGACCGCGCGGGCCTTGTCCTTCATGTACGACCGACCGTGGGTGACGCCCACGTTGCCGCGATGGCAGTGGAGCGCCAGGTCGTAGAGGACCAGGTCGCAGAACGCAGCCGCCCGTCGGGCCAGCTCCGGGTCGTCCGCGAACTCCGCCAGCGTGACCAGCGGGGCCAGGTCCTTGGCGTAGTAGACGTCGGAGTGCCACTCGCTGAACCCGTCGACGGCCTTCTCGTCGAGCCACTGCGTCAGCCGGTCCGCGGCCCGCCGACGGTGCTCGTCGCCGCTCAGCCCGGTGACCGTGAACCTGTCCTCGGGGAGCGCCTGGCCGGCGAGGTACTCACACGTGTGGAAGATCAGCCGGTGGTTCTCGGACCAGTACCAGCGCTCGTCGGTACCGGGCACCTCGACCGGGTCCGTGTACCAGTACCGGAAGGTCCGGAAGCGGTCGACCAGTGCGGCCGACACCCGGTCGGGCAGCTCCGACCGGTACGACCACCACAGGGTGAGCAGGCGCAGGATGTCGAAGTCGGCGCAGTCGAGCCACCCGTCGATGCGGACGAACCAGCGAGCGAGCGCCGCGTCGTCCACGTCGCCCCACTCCAGGTGGTGGTCGGGGTCCCGCCGGGAGCGCTCGAGGTGGTCGACGACGTTCAGCGGCGAGGACGGCACCCACACCGAGGTGGCCGCACGCAGGTAGTCGTCCTGCCGGCCCCGCCACCAGGCGGCGTCCTCGAGCCCCTCCTCGCCCACCCGACGTTGCTACCACCCATGGCACCGCACCGGCGCCCGGTGACGGTCCCGGCGTCCGGGATCTCGACATCCGGCGCGCCTCGGGCGCCACGGTCCCAGCCGGCTGCTCGGCCCGCTGCCCGGGAGGCAGCTCAGTCCGGGCGGAGCACCACCGGGAGCGACCGGAGACCGCGCAGCGACTGGGTCGGCTTGTACGACAGCTCGGCGCCGTCGGCGAGACGGATCCCGGAGAAGCGACGGGCCAGCCCCTCGAACGCCAGCTGGCCCTCCAGGCGGGCCAGCTTGTTGCCCAGGCAGTAGTGCGGCCCGAACGCGAACGCCACGTGCGGGTTGGGGTCGCGGGTGAGGTCCAGCGAGTCCGGATCCGCGAAGTGCTCCTCGTCCCGGTTGGCGGACACGATCATGCCCAGCACGGCGCTCCCGGCCGGGACATCGGTGCCGCTCAGCTCGACGTCCGCCGTGACCCAGCGCACCGCTCCGCACACGACCGGGCTGCAGTAGCGCAGGAGCTCCTCGACCGCGGTCGTTCGCGCCAGCTCCGGCTGCTCCTGCAGGAGTGCGAACTGATCAGGGTGCTCGAGCAGCGCGTTGACGCCCGTGCTGATCAGTCCGGACGTGGTGTCGTGGCCGGCGAAGAGGAGCAGGAACACCATGGACGCCACCTCGGCGTCGCTGAGCCGGTCGCCGTCCTCGTCGTTGACCCGCACGAGCGCGCTCACGATCCGGGCGTCGGGGCGGCGGCGGGCGTCCTCGGCCAGGCGGTCGATGATCCGCATGAGCCGCCGGCCGAGCGGGATGGCCTTCAGGCGGCCCGGTCCCGTCGTCGGGAGATCGGTGAACCGCTGGACCACGTCGTGGAACTCGTCCCGGTCCGTCGGGCTCACCCCGAGCATCTCCGCGATGACCGTCAGCGGCAGCGGGACGGCGAGCTCCTCGACCAGGTCGACCGTCTCGCCGCGTGCCGCCCTGGCGGCGATGCCGTCGAGCAGCGAGTCCAGCACCGAGGCGATGTCGTCCTGCATGCAGGCGACCATCTTCGGCGTGAACGCACGGTTCACCAGACGGCGGAGACGGGTGTGGTCGGGTTCGTCCTTGAACACCATGCTGTCGAGCAGCAGGTGGACGAAGCGCGGCATGAGCCGCTCGCGCAGACCGGACAGTGGCTCCGGCTGGCTCGAGAAGCGCTCGTCGGTGTGGAGCGTCATCACGTCGTCGTAACGGGTCAGCAGCAGCGTGCCCTTGGGGCCGAGGTCGGTGCGGGCCTCCGACACCGGATGGTGCGCCCGCAGGTCCCGGTAGTGCGGATGCGGGTTGCGGAACATGGCCTCGTCGTAGAGGTCCGTGACGACCGTGGTGGCTGGCGACATCGGGATTGAGCATACCCTTTCGCCCGTCGCGCCCGCCGAAAAGAGTAGACTGATCTCCGCATGTCGATCCGGGGGGACCGGCGACGGGATTCGGGAGGATCGCGATGACCAATCGTCTCGACGGGAAGGTGGCGGTGATCACCGGCGCCGCTCGCGGGCAGGGCCGGGCCCACGCCGTCCGCTTCGCCGAGGAGGGCGCCGACGTCATCGCGCTGGACCTCTGCGAGCAGATCGACTCGAACCCGTACCCGCTGGCCACCCCCGAGGACCTCGCGGAGACCCAGGGCCTGGTCGAGGGTCTCGGTCGCAAGGTCGTCGCCCGCCAGGTGGACGTGCGCGACCGGGTGGCGCTGCGCGACGCGATCGAAGCCGGTGCGCGCGAGCTCGGTGGGCTGGACGTGGTCGTCGCCAACGCCGGCATCCTGCCGATGGCGATGGGCGATCCGCAGGTGGGTGACTTCGTCGACGCCGCCGACGTCGACCTCGTGGGCGTCATGAACACGGTGTCGGTGTCGCTCCCCCACCTGCCCGACGGTTCCTCGATCATCGTCACCGGCTCCACGGCCGGGCTGGTGCCCGGGGCCGCCGACAACCCGATCATGGGTCCGGGAGGCGCCGGCTACGGCTGGGCGAAGCGGACGATCGTCAGCTACGTCGAGGAGCTCGCGCTCCACCTGGCGCCGCGCCTCATCCGCATCAACGCCATGCACCCGTCGAACTGCAACACGCACCTGCTCCACAACGAGGGCTTGTACGGGCTCTTCCGCCCCGATCTGGAGCACCCCTCCCGGGAGGACGCCGAGCTGGCGTTCACGTTCTTCCAGGCGATGCCCATCCCGTACGTCGAGCCCGAGGACGTCGCGAACCTGGCGTTGTTCCTCGCGAGCGACGAGTCGCGCTTCATCACCGGCCAGCAGATCGGCATCGACGGCGGCGCGCTCATCAAGGCCCGCCGCGGCGCCGGGCTCTGAGCCCACCGCCCGTCCCGGATCGCACGAGAGAACCCCAGCACCCCTCGCCGAGGGCCTGCTGCCGAAGGAGCGACATGTCGACGACCACGTCCGCCGAGTTCGAGAAGGCCACCGACTACACGTTCAAGGAGGAGGACATCGAGCGGGCCAAGGCGCTCGTCGGCCGGTACCAGCCCTCCACGGCCCGCGAGCACCTCACCGAAGCCACCCACGACGCCATGCGCAACTTCGCCCGCGGCTACGGCGACGACAACCCGCTCTTCAACTCAGAGATCTACGGGGAGTCGACCCGCTGGGGTGCCCAGATCGCGCCGCCGATGATCCCGATCGCGCTCAACAGGCCGCTCTACGGCGACCCGCCGGCGGAGAAGTTGAAGCGGCCGTCGTTCCGGGGCATCCACGTCTTCGTGTCCGGCAGCACGTGGGACTGGTACCGGCCGGTGTACGCGGGTGATCGCCTCTACAGCTTCGGCGGCACCGAGTCGGTCGTCGAGAAGCAGTCAGAGTTCGCCGAGCGCTCGGTGCTCGTCACCTACGTGAGCGTGAAGATGAACCAGCGGGCCGAGATCGTCGCGGTCTCGCGCACGCTGGCCATCCACTCCGAGCGCAGGACGGCGAGGGAGAAGGGCAAGTACAACGACATCCAGCCCGCCACCTACTCCGACGAGGACATCGATCGGATCGAGGAGGTCTACGCCAACGCGCACGTCCAGGGCGGCGAGACCCGGTGGTGGGAGGACGTCACGGTCGGCGAGGTGCTCACGCCGATGGCCAAGGGCCCGCTGACCGAGACCGACATGATCGTCTTCCACGCCGGCGGCTACGGGTTCGTGCCCTACGCGCCCTGCTCCAACCGCATCGCCCACAAGAACCGCCAGCGGATCGCGCCGTTCTACGTGAAGAACGAGTACGGCGTGCCCGACGTGGCACAGCGCGTGCACTGGGACTCCGCCTGGGCGCAGGCGATCGGGAACCCGATGGCCTACGACTACGGGGTCATGCGCGACTGCCACCTGTCGCACTTCCTCACGGACTGGATGGGCGACGACGGTTGGCTCGTCCGGCAGTCCAGCGAGATCCGCAAGTTCAACTACATCGGCGACACCCACTTCATCACCGGTGAGGTGGTCGGCAAGCGGGTGGAGGGCGGCCTGCACCTCGTGGACATCGAACTGCGCGGCACGAACCAGCGCGATGTGGTCACCTGCCCCGGCACGGCCACCGTGGCGCTCCCCAGCCGTTAGCACGGCGCCGTGCTCCTGCCCGACCCGCCCGAGGACCTGGCCCGCCGCGCCGTCGACCTGATGGCCCGCCACGGAGAGCTCGAGCAGGAGCGCCGGGCGGCCGGCAAGGACTGATCGGGCTCCGGCGCGGGCGCGTCCAGCGCCGGGGCGAGGTCGGCCTCAGCTCGGCTCGGTGTCCCGGGCCGCCCGTCGGGCGGCCGCGCGTCGCATGCGGGCCGCCACGCCCTCGATCTGGTTGGTCGTCTCCTGGGCGAACAGCGTGCGGCGGCGGGAGCGGTCGCTCTCGGCCTCGTTGAGGTTCTCCTTGACCCGCCCGAGCAGGTCGGCCGGGATCCGGGTGAGCGTCCGCGCCATGTCGAGCGTCTCGTCACGCAGGCGCTCGGGCGGCACCACGCGGTGGACCATCCCCCGGCGGAGCGCCTCGTCGGCGGTCACCCGCTCGTTGAGCAGGTAGAGCTCCCTCGCCATGGCGGTGCCGACGACCTCGGTCCAGAACACCGTCCCCCCGTAGTCGCCGGACAGCCCGTTGGGGACGAAGCCCGCGCAGAACAGGGCGTCCTCGGCGGCCACGCGGAGGTCGCACGCGCCGGCCAGGCTGAACCCCGCCCCGATCGCGGGGCCGCCGACCATGGCGATCGACGGCTTGGGCATGAGGTGCAGCAGCATCGCAGCATGGCGGTCGTGACGGGACAGGTCGCCCTCGAGCGCCCGGGGCGGGACGCCGAGCTCCATCCCGGGACCGGACGAGTCCTTCACGTCGCCGCCGGCGCAGAAGCCGCCGTGGTGCCCCGCGGCCGCGGCGCCGGTGAGCACCACGACCTTGACCTCGGGCTCGGCGGCCGCCCACTTCACCGCGGCGTCGAGTGCGGCGATCAGCGGACCGTTGAGCGCGTTCCGGCGGTCCGGTCGGTTCAGCGTGATGATGCCGACCCGGTCGACGACCTCGGTCAGGAGGATGTTCGGATCCGACTCGTCCGGCACCCGGTCTCGTTTCGCTCGTTCCGTAATTGAGGGTACTGTATCTCCGCCGATCGAGGGAGACAGGTGACGATCCAGCTCCAGCTCAGCGAGGACCAGTCGCTCTTCAGGGAGACGACCGTCCGCTTCATCGAGTCCGAGCTCCCGCTCGCCGCCACTCGACAGTGGCACGAGCGACCCGAGGGGTTCGACCCGGAATGGCTGGGCGGCGCCGCCGAGCTCGGCTGGTACTCCATGCTCGTGCCCGAGTCCGAGGGCGGCGGCAGCGTCAGCGGCAACCCCGTCGCAGATGCCGCGCTGATCGCCGAGGAGCTGGGCCGCCAGGTCCAGCCCGGTCCGTTCGTCCCGATGAACGTGGCCCTGTGGGCGATCGCCCGCCACGGCGACCCGGCGCGACGTTCCGAACTGCTGCCCGCGGCGGTCGGGGGGCGGCAGGTCGTCACCTGGGCCGCGCACGACACCGACGGCAACTGGGACCTCGGCGCCGGGGTGACGGTCACCGCTGACGGCGACCGACTCCGGCTGGCGGGCGCCCGCGGCCAGGTGCAGGACGCGGACCAGGCCGACTGGGTGCTCGTCGCGGGAACGCTCGAGGGTCGAGTGGTGCAGGTCCTCGTGCCGAGCGACGGTCCAGGGATCCGGATCGATCCGCTGGTCACGCTGGATCTCGCCCGGCGCATGGCGGACGTCCGCCACGACGGGGTCGAGGTCCCGGCCGCCGCGCTGGTCGACGGCGGCGATGAGGCGCAGGCGCACATGCACCGGCTGGCTGCGGTGCTCACGGCGGTCGAGACCGTCGGGGCCATGGACGCGCTGCTCGCCATGACCGTGGAGTACGCCAAGGACCGGATCGCGTTCGGCCGGCCCATCGGGTCGTTCCAGGCGCTCAAGCACCTGATGGCCGACCTGGCGCTCGCGCTCGAGGTCGCCAAGGCGGCCGCGGCCGCAGCGATCGCCGCCGTCGGGAGCGACCGCGACGACGCGGCAGAGATCGTGGCCATGGCGGCGGCCGCGATCGCGGAGAGCGGCGACGAGATGGCCCAGCAGTGCCTCCAGATCCACGGCGGCATCGGTTACACGTGGGAGCACGACCTGCACCTCCTGATGCGGCGCATCCAGACCAACGGCGCCCTGTACGGCACCGCCACCTGGCACCGCGAGCAGCTGTGCCGGTACCACCGGCTCGGCGAGGACGCGGCCCGATGAGCACGACCGACGAGGAGCTCGAGGAGTACCGCGCCACGGCCCAGGCCTGGCTCGCCGAGCACCTGCCCGAGCGGACCGGGCCCGTCCTGCGGGCGGCCCACGACACGACAACCGAGCAGCTGGCGCAGGAGCGGGCGACCCAGCGGATGGTCCACGAGGCCGGGTACCTGGGCATCACGATCCCGGTCGAGTACGGCGGCCAGGGCCTCAGCGGCGCACACCAGCGGGTCTGGCAGCAGGTGTCGTCGCGCTACGTCCTGCCCGCACCCGGCGGCATCGCGAGCGCCGTCACGCTCGGCATCGTCCTGCCCACGCTGCTGACCCACGCCAGCGAGGAGCAGAAGCGCGACTGGATCCCCAAGATGCTGCGCGGCGACGAGCTCTGGTGCCAGCTGCTCTCCGAACCCAGCGCCGGGTCCGACCTCGCCGGGATCCTCACCCGCGCCACTCGGGACGGCGACTCGTGGGTGCTCAACGGCACCAAGGTGTGGTCGTCGGGTGCGCTCGCGGCGGACTACGGCATCTGCCTGGCCCGCACCGACTGGGACGCGCCGAAGCACAAGGGTCTCACCTGGTTCAAGGTGCCCCTGCACGATCCCGCGGTGACCGTCCGCCCGATCCGGGAGATCAACGGCTCGGCGGAGTTCTGCGAGGAGTTCCTCGACGACGTCGTGGTCGGCAGCGACATGGTCATCGGGGACCTCAACGAAGGCTGGCCGATCGCCAACACCATGCTCAACGTCGAGCGCAGCGGCGGCGCGGGTGGCGACC
>JAEZAI010000277.1 GCA_023427825.1 Actinomycetes bacterium | reverse complement strand
CGGACGACGTCCACAAGGTCTCGATCGTCTCCCGGGGCGCGGCGCTCGGCTACACGGTGCTCCTGCCCGAGCAGGACCGGCACCTGCACAGCCGCGCACAGCTGTCGGACCAGCTCGCCGTGGCGCTGGCCGGCCGCGCCGCGGAGGAGGCGGTCTTCGGCGAGCTCACGACCGGCGCGGCCGACGACATCGACCGGGCCACGCGCCAGGCCCGGGCCATGGTCACGGAGTACGGCATGAGCGACAAGCTCGGGCCGCGGCGCTTCGTCGCACGCGACGGCGAGCCGTTCCTGGGTCTCGACCACGGCCGCGCCGCGGACCACGGCGACGAGGTGGCCGCCCGTTTGGACGAGGAGGTGTCACGGCTGCTCGAGGAAGCACATGACCGGGCGCGTCGTATCCTCGAGTCGCACCGCTCCGGCCTGGACCGACTGGCCGCGACCCTGCTCGAGCAGGAGACGGTGGCGGACGAAGAGCTGGCGGCACTCCTGGCCGCCGTTGGAGACGCATGACCACCCTGGACGACCTCAACTCGCTCGACCCGGAGCCCGGCCCGCCGCTGGCGTCCGCCGTCGACCAGGAGCGCGTGGCCAAGGCCGTGCGGGAGATCCTGGAGGCCATCGGCGAGGACCCCGACCGCGACGGCCTGCACGACACCCCGGCCCGCGTCGCCCGCATGTACGCCGAGACGTGCGCCGGTCTGCACGAGGACCCGGCCCGGCACCTGAAGGTGACCTTCGACGCCGGTCACGACGAGATGATCATGGTGCGGGACATCCCGCTGTACTCGCTGTGCGAGCACCACCTGGTCCCGTTCTCGGGGCACGCCCACGTGGCGTACATCCCGAACGTCGACGGCCGGGTCACCGGCCTGTCCAAGGTGGCCCGCCTGGTCGACGGCTACGCCCGCCGCCCCCAGGTGCAGGAGCGCCTGACCACGCAGGTCGCAGACGCCATCGAGGCGACGCTCCAGCCGCGCGGCGTGCTGGTCGTGATCGAGGCCGAGCACCTCTGCATGGCCATGCGGGGCATCCGCACGCCCGGCACGTCGACGGTGACCTCGGCCGTGCGGGGCGTGTTCCGTGACGACGTCTCGGCCCGCATGGAGGCCATGCAGTTCGTCGAATCGGGCCGTCGCCGTTGAGCGCAGCCGCCCGGCCGCTGGTCATGGGCGTCCTCAACGTCATGCCCGACTCGTTCTCCGACGGCGGACTCCACCGCGGCGTGCAGCAGGCGGTGGCGCGCGTGCGGACGATGATCGCCGAGGGCGTCGACGTGGTCGACGTGGGCGGCGAGTCCACGCGGCCGGGAGCCGAGCCGGTCGACCCGGCAGGGGAGCAGGCCCGGGTGCTGCCCGTGCTCGAGGCGATCGCCGGGCCGTGCCACCAGGCGGGCGTGCGGATCTCGGTCGACACCCGCAACCCCGGCACGGCCCGCGCCGCGGTGGCGTGCGGGGCGACGTTGCTCAACGACGTGAGCGCCGGCCTCTGGGAGGTGGCCGCGGAGCTGGGCGTCGGGTGGGTCGCCATGCACATGCTCGGCGACCCCAGGACCATGCAGGCGTCGCCCCGCTACGACGACGTCGTGGCCGACGTCGGCGAGTTCCTGAGGGAGAAGGTGCGGGTGGCGCGGACGTCGGGCGTGCCCGAGATCTGGGTGGATCCCGGCATCGGCTTCGGCAAGTCGGTGGCCCACAACCTGGCCCTCCTGGGCCGACTCGAGGAGCTGGTGGCGGACGGCACACCGGTCGTCGTGGGGACCAGCCGCAAGCGGTCGCTCGGCGTGCTCCTGGCCCGCTCGGACGCCGGAATGCCGCCGCATCCGGGCCCTGCGGGCGGCGACGCCGTGCTGGACGGACCGGAGCCGGTGGGCGTCGGCGACCGGTTGGCCGGTTCGCTGAGCACGGCGACCTGGGCCATGATCCTCGGGGCCCGCATGGTGCGGGTCCATGATGTCGGGGCGACGGTGGAGTCCGTCGCCATCGCCGCAGCGGCGCGAGCCGCGCGTGCGGCATCCTGAGAGCAGCGGATCTGACCGCAGCCGACCACGGTGACCAGCTCGGGCGCCGACGTCCAGGACCGGATCGACGAACCGAGGAGGTGCAGGTGGCAGCCAAGGGCAAGTGGGCACAGGGCATCAAGCCGCGGCACTTCAACTGGATCATCCAGGACCAGCTCGCCGTGTGCGAGCGGCCGGGCGGCTTCGGGGCGAACCATCGCAAGGTGCGCCGCCAGGAGGAGATCATCTGGATCCGCGAGCAGGGCTTCGACCTGGTCGTGTCGGTCTCGCCGGCCCCGCACAACCTCCACAACTACGACGAGATGGGCGTGACCTGGCTGCACTGGCCGTTCCCCTCCGCGGAGGAGCTGGTCCGCTACCTGGATCGCACCTACGGCGGGCTGCGCCAGCTGCTCGGCGCCCGCAAGCGGGTGATCGTCCACGCGGACGAGCTGTCGGACCGCCTGATCGGCCTCATGGCCGGCTACCTGGTGTGGTCGGG
>JAEZAI010000268.1 GCA_023427825.1 Actinomycetes bacterium | reverse complement strand
GAGGGCCTGTCGGTGCTGGAGTACTTCATCGCCACGCCGGGCGCCCGGAAGGGCCTCGTCGACACCGCCCTGCGGACCGCGGACTCGGGCTACCTGACCCGCCGTCTCGTCGACGTCGCCCAGGAGCTGATCATCAACGACCGGGACCCGTTCGCCGAGGGCGGCCCGATCCGCTCGATCACGCTCGAGGACATCCGTCCCGACGAGGCCGGCAAGCGGTACTACCTGGAGACGCGCCTGTTCAGCCGGACCCTCGCCGAGGACATCACCCTCGCCGACGGCACCGAGCTGACCAAGGGCACGCTCGTGGGCACCGAGGAGATGGAGGCGCTGCGCGACGATCCGGGGATCACCTCGGTGCGCGTGCTGTCCCCGCTCACCGACGAGAGCGAGCTCGGCATCTCCGGCGCCGCCTACGGCCTGTCGCTCGCGACCGGCCGCAGCATCGAGCCCGGCGAGGCCGTGGGCGTCATCGCCGCCCAGTCGATCGGCGAGCCCGGCACGCAGCTGACCATGCGGACGTTCCACACCGGTGGTGTGGCGGCGTCCGGCGGTGACATCACCGGCGGTCTGCCCCGCGTCGTCGAGCTCTTCGAGGCCCGCACGCCCCGGAACAAGGCCGTCCTGGCCCGCATCTCCGGCGTCGTGCGCATCGACGACGAGGACGGCAAGGTCTGGAACGTGACCGTGGTCGGCGACGACGGCACCGAGGACCTCCACGCCATCGAGCGCGAGCGGCCGCTGCGGGTCCGGGAGGGTGACGAGGTCACCGCCGGCGACGCGCTGGTCGAGGGTCCCCGGGACCCCAAGGAGCTGCTCGAGATCAAGGGCGTCCGCGCCGTGCAGCAGTACCTGGTGGACGAGGTCCAGCGGGTCTACCGCGACCAGGGCGTGTCGATCCACGACAAGCACATCGAGCTGATCGTGCGCCAGATGACCCGCCGCATCGCCATCCAGGAGCCGGGGGAGTCCGACTTCCTCCCCGGCGAGCGGGTGGACCAGCGGGTCTTCGCGGATGTGAACCGCCAGCTGGTGACCGAGGGCAAGAAGCCCGCAGAGGGTCGCCCCGAGCTGATGGGCATCACGAAGGCGTCGCTGGCCACCGACTCGTGGCTGTCCGCCGCCTCCTTCCAGGAGACGACGCGGGTGCTCACCGAGGCGGCGATCGAGTCCCGCTCCGACGGCCTGCTCGGCCTGAAGGAGAACATCATCATCGGCAAGCTGATCCCCGCCGGTACCGGCATGAACCAGTACCAGGAGATCCAGACCTACGCCCCCGAGTACCAGCCGCTGGACTACTTCAGCTCGGACGCTGCGGACGACAGCGCCAGCATCGCCCAGTGGCTGGCCAACCTGGGCGGGCCCTCCGACGAGGAGCTCGCCGCCGAGGGCGCTGCGAATGTCATCGAGTTCCCCGATCCGTCGGGGGGCGCGGCCGAGGGTTCCTGAGTCCCGTGGCAGTCCCTCCTCCGCAGGGGGGTTTGCCACGGGTCCACCCCGGCCCTAACCTCAACCGGTCGCCCTGTCGGGGACGAGGCGCACCGCGCCCCGGTCCCGGTCGTGGCGCAGTGCGAGCCCCGCTCCGGCCAGCGCCTGTCGCGTGCCGGTCGTGCCGGGCTCGCCCGACATCTCGAAGCGGTCAGCGGCGGCGCCCTGCGCCCGCAGCGGTCCGCCGGAACGCAAGACAGCAGCCAGCACAGCAACGCAAGAACAGAGGTTCACCGTGCCCACGATCGAGCAGCTGGTCCGCAAGGGCCGTCAGACCAAGCGCCGCAAGGAGTCCACGCCGGCGCTGAAGGGCGCGCCCCAGCGTCGTGGCGTCTGCACGCGCGTGTTCACCTCCACGCCGAAGAAGCCGAACTCGGCGCTCCGCAAGGTCGCCCGTGTGCGCCTCTCGAGCGGCATCGAGGTCACGGCCTACATCCCGGGTGAGGGCCACAACCTCCAGGAGCACTCGATGGTGCTCGTCCGCGGCGGTCGTGTGAAGGACCTCCCCGGCGTTCGCTACAAGATCATCCGCGGCACGCTCGACACCTCCGGCGTCCGCGACCGCAAGCAGGCACGTTCGCGCTACGGCGCCAAGAAGGAGTCCTGACATGCCCCGCAAGGGTCCCGCCCCCCGCCGCCAGCTCCAGCCCGATCCCATCTACCGGTCGGTGCTCGTCACGCAGGTCGTCAACAAGGTCCTGCAGCGGGGCAAGCGCTCCACCGCGGAGAAGATCGTCTACGACGCCCTCTCCACGATCGAGGAGAAGACCGGGACCGACCCGGTGGTCACGCTGAAGCGGGCCATCGACAACGTCAAGCCGCAGCTCGAGGTCAAGAGCCGCCGCGTCGGCGGTGCCACCTACCAGGTGCCCGTCGAGGTCAAGCCCACGCGCGCCAACACGCTCGCCATCCGCTGGGTCGTCGGCTACGCCCGTCAGCGTCGTGAGCGGTCCATGTCGGAGCGCCTGGCCAACGAGCTGCTCGACGCCAGCAACGGCGTCGGCGCCGCCGCCAAGCGCAAGGAAGACCTGCACAAGATGGCGGAGTCCAACCGGGCCTTCGCCCACTACCGCTTCTGATCCGGTTCGACTGAGCCGGACGATCCGGTCCGCGGTCGCCGCGTGACCGGGCCACCGATCACCGCAGCCCCCGCAACCGCTCCCCGAGCGACCCCGAACGACTGAGACACGAAGATGGCGCAGTTCCCCCTCGACCGAACCCGCAACATCGGGATCATGGCCCACATCGACGCGGGCAAGACCACGACGACCGAGCGGATCCTCTACTACACCGGCAAGACCTACAAGATCGGTGAGGTCCACGAGGGCGCCGCCACCATGGACTGGATGGAGCAGGAGCAGGAGCGCGGCATCACGATCACGTCGGCCGCGACGACCGCCTTCTGGACCGACACCGTCGACGACGTCGAGCACCGCATCCAGATCATCGACACCCCGGGCCACGTGGACTTCACGGTCGAGGTGGAGCGCTCGCTCCGCGTCCTCGACGGTGCCGTCGCCGTGTTCGACGGCGTCGCCGGCGTGGAGCCCCAGACCGAGACGGTCTGGCGCCAGGCCAACAAGTACAACGTCCCCCGCATGTGCTTCGTCAACAAGATGGACCGCATGGGCGCCGACTTCTTCGGTGCGCTGGCGTCCATCAAGGACCGCCTCGAGGCCAAGGTCGCCGTCATCCAGCTGCCGATCGGCGCCGAGGCCGACTACCAGGGCATCGTCGACCTGGTGACGATGAAGGCCTGGATCTGGAAGGGCGAGGACCTGGGTGCGTCCTGGGACGTCGTCGACATCCCCGACGAGCTGCAGGCGCAGGCCGACGAGTACCGCGAGGCGCTCATCGACGTCCTGGCCGAGACCAACGACGAGATCATGGAGAAGTTCCTCGAGGGCGACGACCTGCCGCCGGAGCTGATCCGCGCCGCCATCCGTGAGGCGACCATCCACCACGGCGTGGTCCCGGTCCTCAACGGCACGGCCTTCAAGAACAAGGGCGTGCAGCCCCTGCTCGACGCGGTGTGCTGGTACATGCCGTCGCCGCTCGACCTCCCGCCCGTGGAGGGCGAGAACCGCAAGGGCGAGCCGATCACCCGCAAGCCCGACATCAACGAGCCGTTCTCGGCGCTGGCGTTCAAGATCATGACCGCCCCGCACGTGGGCAAGCTCACGTACTTCCGCGTCTACTCCGGCAAGCTCGAGAAGGGCGGCACGGTCTACAACAGCCGCTCGGGCGACAAGGAGCGCATCGGTCGCCTGCTCGAGATGCACGCGAACGACCAGATCGAGCAGGAGGCCGTGTACGCGGGCGACATCGTCGCCGGCATCGGCATCAAGAACACCCGCACCGGCGACACGCTGTCGGACCCGGGCGATCCGATCGTGCTCGAGTCCCTCGAGTTCCCCGAGCCCGTGATCCACGTGGCCGTGGAGCCCAAGACCAAGGCCGACCAGGACAAGATGGGCAAGGCGCTGTTCGCGCTCTCCGAGGAGGACCCGACGTTCCAGGTCCGAACCGACGAGGAGACGGCCCAGACGATCATTTCCGGCATGGGCGAGCTGCACCTCGAGGTGCTGGTCGACCGCATGATGCGGGAGTTCAAGGTCGAGGCGAACGTCGGCAAGCCGCAGGTCGCCTACCGCGAGACGATCACCCAGCCGGTCGAGGGCTACACGTACCTGCACAAGAAGCAGACGGGCGGCACCGGCCAGTACGCAAAGATCGTGCTGACCCTGACGCCGTCGGGCCCCGGTGGCGGCTTCGAGTTCACCGACAAGATCACCGGCGGCCGCGTGCCCAAGGAGTACATCCCCTCGGTGGGCCACGGCGTCGAGGACGCGATGACCAACGGCATCCTCGCCGGCTTCCCCATGGTCGACATCCACGTCTCGCTGGACGACGGCGACTACCACGACGTCGACTCCTCGGAGATGGCGTTCAAGATCGCCGGCACGATGGGCTTCAAGGAGGCCGCCCGCAAGGCGTCGCCGGTGCTCCTCGAGCCGATCATGGCCGTCGAGGTCGTGACGCCCGAGGACTACATGGGCGACGTGATCGGCGACCTCAACTCCCGCCGCGGCAAGGTCGGCAAGATGGAGCAGCGGGGCAACAACCAGATCGTCTCCGCCGAGGTCCCGCTGTCCGACATGTTCGGCTACTCCACCGACCTGCGGTCCAAGACCCAGGGCCGGGCCCAGTACACCATGCAGTTCCACAGCTACCAGCAGACGCCGCGGAACGTGCAGGAGGAGATCGTCGCCCGCATCACCGGGCAGTGATCGAACCGGCGCCCCGCGCCGGACCAGTCAGTTCGTCAGTACCACACCCGCAGAGTGACCCGGCCGTGTTGGCCGTTTGATGGAAAGAGAGTGCCTGTCATGGCGAAGGAGAAGTTCGAGCGGACGAAGCCTCACGTGAATGTGGGGACGATGGGTCACATCGATCATGGGAAGACGACGTTGACGGCGGCGATCACGAAGACGTTGGCGGATCGTGTGGAGGGGAACTCGTTCACGGAGTTCGAGAACATCGACAAGGCTC
>JAEZAI010000259.1 GCA_023427825.1 Actinomycetes bacterium | reverse complement strand
GCTGGCCGCGGCGTGCGTCCCCGAGCCGCCGCCGCCCGCCACCGGCACGAGCCCCAACGACGCCCCCCGGGCGGCGGAGGCCGCCTACACCGGACTGGGCCCGCACGAGGTCGGGGTGACCACGCTGGCGCTCTCCGATCGGAGCGTGGAGGTCTGGTACCCGGCGGACGCCGGGCAGATCGGCGACACGCCGCTCGACAGCTACCACATCCGGGACTTCGTGCCGCCGAGCTTCGACGCGCTCATCCCGCCCGACGTCGATCCGCCGTTCCAGACGATCGCCCACCGCGACGTGCCGGCCGACACCGTCGACGGGCCGTACCCGCTGGTGCTGTTCTCCCACGGCTTCGCCAGCTTCCGGCTGCAGTCGACCACGCTGACCACGCACCTGGCGTCGTGGGGCTTCGTCGTGATCTCTCCCGACTACCTCGAGCGGGGGCTCGGCAGCGTGCTGGGTGACGCGCCGGCCGCGCCCCGTCCCGACACCACGATCGCCGCCGAGGCCATCGACGCCGTGAAGGCGCAGGACGACGCTCCCAGCGGGCTGCTGAGCGGTGTCGTCGACTCGTCGAGCGTCTACCCGGTCGGGCACTCGGCGGGCGGGGGCACCTCGCTGCGGCTGCTCAGCCGTCCCGACGTGCACTCGGCCATCCCGCTCAGCGCCGGCGTGTCGCTGCTGAGCATCCTGCAGGGGATCGCCCCCACGCTGCCGGCCGACAAGGCCGTCATGTGGCTGAGCGGCCGCGACGACGGCGTCGCGTCGATCGACGGCGTGCGGACCGGCTACGAGTACACCGCCGGGCCCAAGAGGCTGGTCGAGCTGGGCGGAACCGGCCACAACAACGCGTTCACCGACATCTGCGAGATCGGCGACGGCGGAGTGATCGCGCTGGCGGTCGCCACGGGCCTGCCGCTGCCCGATGCACTGCTGCAGCTCGGCAACGACGGCTGCCCGTCGCCGCCGTTCACCGATTCGCCCGAGCTGTGGCCGCAGGTCGGCCACCTCGTCACGGCGGAGCTGCGGTACCGGTCGGGCCTGGACCCCGAGCCGGTGGGTCTCGGCGACGGCGTGCTGGCGTCGCTCCCGCGCGTCGTCGCCTACCTCCACGCCCCCTGAGCAGGGGCGCACTCCGAGCCTCCGCCGCCCTGCGGTGGTCGAGCGGTCCTGCGGCGGTCATCCGGGCCTGACCCGGCCGAGGACGGGCCGGGGCCGCCGGGACCGTAGGCTCGTGACGTGACCGACACGACCGCCGTGACCCCCGACGCGCCCTCCAGCGGGAGCGTCGACCTGGTGCTGCTCGCCGCCCCACGTGGCTTCTGCGCCGGGGTGGAGATGGCGATCAAGGCCCTCGCCTGGATGGTCCGTGCCTTCGACGGGCCCGTGTACTGCTACCACGAGATCGTGCACAACCAGCAGGTCGTGCAGCGGTTCCGCGAGCAGGGCGTGGTGTTCGTGGACGACGTCGCCGAGGTCCCGCCGGGACGGCCGCTCATGCTGTCGGCCCACGGCTCGGCACCAGAGGTGGTCACGGCGGCCCGGGAGAACGGCGGCTTCGTGGTCGACGCCGTGTGCCCGCTGGTCACCAAGGTCCATCACGAGGTCAAGGTCCGTGCCGGCAAGGGCTACTCGATCGTCTACATCGGCCACGACGGCCACGAGGAGGCGGTCGGCACCATGGCCGTGGCACCCGACGCCATCCACCGGGTGGAGTCGGTGGACGAGGTCGACGCGCTCCCCGAGTTCGGCACGCCGGTGGCGCTGCTCGCGCAGACCACGCTGTCGCACCGGGACTGGGCCGACGTCGCCCAGGCCACCACCGACCGCTTCCCCGACGTCTGGACCCCCGGGCGCAGCGACCTGTGCTTCGCCACCACCAACCGCCAGTCCGCCCTCATGGAGATCGCACCCCGCTGCGACGCCGTGGTGGTGATCGGCTCCGCCAACTCGTCGAACACCGTGGCGCTGGAGCGCCTGGCCCGCGGCGCCGGCTGCGCGACCGTGCTCCGGGTGAACAGCGCCGCCGAGCTGCCGCGCCGGGCCGACGGCTCGGTCGACCTGCACGGCGTGGTCGGCGTGACCGCCGGCGCGTCGGCCCCCGAGGAGCTCGTCGACCAGGTGATCGGCGCCCTCGCCCCCGCCCGGGGCGTCGAGGAGGTCCGCCTTACCGAGGAGGACGAGTACTTCCCGCCGCCGCGCAACCTGCGGGACCTGCTCGTGGCGATCGACGCCGTCGGCGGGCTGGGTCTGGGGGCCGACCCTGACGCCCGACCGCCGTCCGACGACCGCGCCCTGGCGGCCAGCTCGGTGCTCGCCGACCTGGCCTGACGCCCCCTCCGGCGTGATTGGCAGAACGGAACGGGGCCCGTACAGAGTGGGTCGGTGACCGCGCTCCGACTCTTCCTCCACATCCTCGCCGCCTCCGTGTGGGTCGGCGGCCAGATCGTCCTCGCCGGACTGGTGCCGACCGCCCGCACCCTGGGGCCCGACGCGCCCAAGGCCGTCGCGAACGCCTACAACCGCATCGCGTGGCCGGCGCTCGGCCTCGCCGTGCTGACCGGGCTGTGGAACCTGATGGCGATCGACATGAACGACCTGCCGCACCCGTGGGTCGAGCTCCACGTGCTCGCCGTGGTCCTGACGGCGGTCGGCGCCTTCATCCACACGCAGGCGAGCGGCAACAAGGCCCTCCTCGCCGTGGGCGGGGCGATGTCCTCGCTGTTCGCGGTGGCCGCCATGTACCTGGGCGTGCTCGTCACGACGAACGCCGGCTGAGCACCGGTCCCGGCCGCCGATCTCGGGCACCACGGACCTTGGGCACCACGGACCACTGGTTGGTCGCTCGTGCCCGAGTTCGACGTCTGGTCGGCGAGCGGACGGCCGGGTCAGCGGACCGAGTCGTACAGCGACTGCAGCTCGTTCCGCAGGTGCTCGGTGTTCTCCGACACCGCCCGACGGGGCACGCGCCCGGTGGGCGGCACGTCGGGGTAGATCGGCTCGCCGATCTGCACCCGGATCCGGGCGGGGTGGATCATCTTGGCGCCCCGCGGCATCGCCTCGACCGAGCCGCCGATGGCGACGGGCACGATCGGGACCCGGTTGCGGCAGGCCACGAACGACGGACCGTCGAACAGGTCCTCCACCACCGGTCCGTCCTTGCGGCGGCCCTCGGGGAACATCACGACGGGGTCTCCGCCGGCCACCGCGTCCTCGCAGCGCCGCAGCGCGTCCCGGTCCGCATGGTCGCGGTCGACCGGGAACGACCCGTTGAACTCGATGAAGCGGCCGAGCCAGCGCCACTTCCAGACGCTGTCCTTGGCCATGAACCGGACCTCGCGGGGGATGATCGCCGCGACCACCGCGAAGTCCACGTACGACCGGTGCACCGGCGCGATCACGTACGCCACGCCGACGGGGAGCCGGTCCAGGCCCTCCACCTTGAGCCCCCACAACGGCTTGAGGATCAAGCGCCCGATGCCCCGGAACACCCGGTACGACACGCGACCCCACTGCGAGATCGGACGCAGCGGCGTGCGGTCGATCAGCTGCTTGCTCACGATGCTCCCCCCACGCCGTCGGTTCGGGTCCCCGTGACCCCGGACGGCGCACGACCGGTGCGCAGTGTCACCCCGCGGACTCCCGGTCGGCCAGTCGCTGCTCGACCATCTCCGCGATCAGCTCGACGACCTGTTCGATCTCGAGCCCCGTGGTGTCGACCGTGACGGCGTCGTCGGCCTCGACCAGCGGGCTGTGGGACCGGCCCTGATCGGCGGCGTCGCGGCGGGCGATGTCGGCCGCGACCGTGTCGTACTCCAGGTCGGTCATCTCCTTGGCCCGTCGAGCCGCCCGCACCGCGGGGTCGGCGGTCAGGTACACCTTCAGCAGCGCGTCGGGGAACACCACCGTGCCGATGTCGCGACCCTCGATCACCCCGCCGCGGTGCTCGACGGCCCACACCCGCTGACGGGTCCGCATCTCGTCGCGGACCGCGGGGTTCGCCGCCACCACGCTCACGGCCCGGGAGACCTCGGGCCCTCGGATCTCGACCGACGCGTCCACGCCGTCGACCACGACCTCGCCGTCGGACACGCTGAGCTCCATGGTCGTCGCCAGCGCGGCGACCGGCTCGACGTCGACCGGGTCCAGGCCCTGGCGGATCGCTGCGAAGGCGACCGCCCGGTACATGGCGCCGGTGTCCAGGTACTCCAGGTCCAGTCGGTCGGCGAGCCGGCGGGCGACGGTCGACTTGCCGGAGCCGGCAGGTCCGTCGATGGCGATCACGGGGACGTCGCTCGGTTCCACGGAGGGTGATCCTAGGGACGGGCGGACGCGGTCACGCGATCCAGGTCGCTCCAGAACCCGGGATAGGTCTTGGCCGTGCACCCCGGGTCCAGGATCCGCACGCCCTCGGCCCGGAGCCCGATCAGGGCGAAGCTCATGGCCATCCGGTGGTCGTCGTAGGTGCGGACGTCCGCCGGTGACACCGGACCGGGATGCACGGTGAAGCCGTCCTCGTCCTCGGTGGCCCGCACGCCCAGGCGCCCCAGCTCGGCGACGACGGCGGCGATGCGGTCGGTCTCCTTGCCCCTGATGAAGCCGATCCCGGTGACCCTGGTGGGACCGTCGGCGAACACCGCGACCGCCGCCAGGGTCTGGGCGGTGTCGGAGATGTCGGCCATGTCGACGCTGATCCCGTGCAGCTCGCCGGTGGAGCGGACGACGACGTCGCGGTCCGACCAGGTCACCTCGGCCCCCATGCGGCCGAGCAGGTCGATGAACGCCACGTCGCCCTGGGTGCTCGGGCGCCCGAGCCCCCGGATCCGGACCGTGCCGCCGGCGATCACCGCCGCAGCGGCCCAGTACGACGCGGCCGAGGCGTCGGGCTCCACCTCGTAGCGCTCGACGGCCCGGTAGCCGCCGGGGGCCACCCGCAGCTGCCGCCACCCGTCGTCGCGCTCCACGCTGGCGCCGAAGGCCGACATGACGTCCAGGGTGAGCGCCACGTACGGCACCGACACGAGCTCGGTGGTGACCTCGACCACCAGGCCGTCGTCCAGGCACGGTCCCGACAGCAGCAGACCCGACAGGAACTGGCTGCTCACGTCGCCGCTCACCCGGACCGTGCCACCCAGCACGTCGCGCGGCGACGCGGTGATCCGCACCGGCAGGTACCCCTGCTCGCCGAGCGGCTCCACCCCGGCGCCGAGCGCCTCGAGCGCGTCCAGCAGCGCACCCATCGGGCGGCGGCGCAGCGGCGGTCCGCCGTCCAGGATCACGGTCCCGCGGGCGAGCGCCGCGACCGGGGCGATGAAGCGCGACGTGGTCCCGGACAGGCGGGCGTCCAGGATGGCCCCGTCGAGCGGCGGCCGGCCCCCGCTGCCCCGCACGACCAGCCCGCCACCGCTGCCGTCGTCGGGGATCGGGGTGATCGGCACACCGAGCGACGTCAGGCAGTCGACCATGGCCGACGTGTCGTCCGCGTCCAGCACACCGACGAGCTCGGAGGTGCCCCGCGCCAGGGCCGCGCAGACGAGCGCCCGGTTCGTGACGCTCTTGGACCCCGGCGGACGGATCGACGCGTCGAGCGGGCCGCTGACGGGCCGGATCGGCATCGGCTCGTCGTCAGCGCCGCCCGGCAACGTGTCGCCGGTGGTCGCGTCGCCGGCCACCGTCAGGCCAGCTCCTGGGTGGAGGCCACCCTGCCGCGGCCGCGCAGCGCGTCGACCAGCGCGTGGGCCTGCTCGGTCGACACGACGAGCGAGAGCAGGCCGCGCCGCTCGCCCGCGGCGTGCACGACCTCGATGTCGTAGACGTTGACGCCCAGCTCGGTGGCCAGCGTGGTCACGGCGGCCAGCTCCCCCGGCTGGTCGGGGATGGCCACCCGGACCTCGGAGAGCTCCTCGGCGGGCGGGGCACCCGTCGGCAGGTTGCGGCGGGCGACCTGTGCGGCGAGCAGGCGCTCCCGCAGCTCGTCGCCGTCGCCGCGGTCGACCACGTCGCGCATGGCGCCCAGCCGCCCGATCAGGTCGTCGAGGACGTCGAGGATGGCCGACCGGTTGTCGTCGCAGATGTCGAGCCAGATGCCGGCGTCGCCGGCGGCGATGCGGGTCATGTCCCGGAAGCCGCCCGCGGCGAGCCGCAGGAGCGCCGCCTCCTGCTCCGCCCGTTGGGCGGCGAGGCCCATGAGGGTCACCGCCGTCAGGTGCGGCACGTGCGACACCGTCGCCACGAGACGGTCGTGGTCCTCGGGCGCGAGCGTGACCACGTCGGCGCCGAGCGACCGCACGACGCTGTGCACCAGCGCCTGCGCCGCGGGGTCGGTGGACTCGGTGGGGGTCAGCACCCACGTGCTGCCCTCGAACATGTCCGCCCGGGAGCCGGCGACGCCCTGGGCCTCGGAGCCCGCCATCGGGTGCCCGCCCACGAACCGCGAGTGCGGGAGCGCGGCGGCGACGGGCGACTTCACGCTGCCCACGTCGGTGACGACCCCGCCGTCGGCGAGCGCGGCCCGTGCGGCATCGGGGACAGCCCCGACGGGCACCGCCACGAACGTGATCTCGGCGTCGGGGTCGCTGCCGACCTCGTCGAGCGCGCCGGCGTCCAGGGCGGCGGTGGCACGCGCCGGCTCGCGGTCGGTCCCGGTGACGTGCCAGCCCCTGGCCCGGAGAGCCTTGCCGATCGACGCGCCGATCAGGCCCGTGCCCACCAGCCCGGCCCGGCGCCGGGCTGCGCTGCCGGGCCCGGCGAGCCCTCCGGCAGCGTCCTCGGTGCTCACTTCGGCAGGTCGTCGCGCAGGTCGCGTGCGTCCTGCAGGTAGACGTGGTGCAGGTCGGCCCGGGAGCGGGCCGAGTTGAACTGCATGAGCACGCGGACGCACAGCGGCTTGGCGCCGACGATGTCGAGCTCCTGCGCGCAGATGAGGGGCACGTCGCCCATGCCCAGCTGCCGGGCCGCCAGGGCCGGGAACGCGCTGTGCACGTCGGGCGTGGCGGTGAAGAGGATCGAGATCAGGTCGTCGTGGTCGATGCCGTTGGACCCGAGCATCTCGGTGAGCAGCTCGCGGACGCGCTCGAGCAGGTGGTCCTTGTCGTCGCGGTCGAGGGTGGTCGCCCCGCGGAGGGCCAGCACGGAGGTGGTCGGCACGGCGGCGAGGTTACCCGGCGGGTTCGGGGGGCCCGGAACCCGTTCCGCGCTCGGGTCGGCCGCCCGATCCGCCGCCCGATCCGCCGCCC
>JAEZAI010000177.1 GCA_023427825.1 Actinomycetes bacterium | reverse complement strand
ACCGGCGGACGGCCCGAGCGGGATGATGCGCATGCCGAGCTCGTCACGCAGCTCCAGGAACCACTCGTACAGCTCCGGCGGCTCGAGCTTCTCGGCGACGGCGCTGACCTTCCACCCGAACTCGGTGCCCAGGTACCGGCCCGCCCACTCCCAGCCGCCCACGTGGGGCAGCGCCAGGATCGGACCCACGCCGCGGTCGATCGCCTCCTGGACGTGGTGGATCCCCTCGATCGTGATCCCGTCGGCCACCTGGGCGGGCGACAGCGCCGGCAGCCGCAGGGTGTCGAACCAGTAGCGGGCGTAGCTGTCGAAGACCTGGTGGACCGCCCGGCGGATCTGCGCGTCCGTGGCGTCGGGGCCGAGGGCGCGGCGCATGTTGCGCTCGGCGATCAGGCGCTGGTCGCCCGACAGGGGCGCGGCCGCCCGCCCGAGCAGCCGGGCCATGACCGACCCGACCGGGGTGGGGACCACGCGCACCAGGCGCGACGCGAGGCGGAGTCCGCCGACGGACAGCTCCATGAGGAACCGGGACGGTCGGGCGTCAGCGGCGGGGACGGCGCTCGGCGCGGGACGCGCGCTGCTCGGCCCAGCGGGAACCCGAGGTGCGGCCGGTGCGGCGCGCACGGGAGCGGCGGCGGTCCGACAGCGCCGGGGCCGGTGCCGCGGCCTGCTTCCACACCTTCACGAAGCGCTGGCCGGCCGTGATCATGTTCAGGACGATGATCGCCCCGAGCACCACGAGCAGCAGCTGGGAGAACAGCAGGCCGACGCCGAGCAGGATGAACCGCTCGGCCCGCTCCACCAGGCCGCCGCTGCCGTCCAGGCCCAGGGCGTCGGCCTTGGCCCGGATGTAAGACACGAGCGACGCCGACACGTAGCAGGCGACGGGCAGGATCACGACCCATGGGCGACCGTCGGAGGCGGTCAGGTACCAGGCGACGCCACCGAACAGCAGGCCGTCGGTCAGGCGATCCGAGACCGAGTCGAAGAACGCGCCCCGCTGCGACGACGTCCCCCACGCCTTGGCGACGGCGCCGTCGATCAGGTCGGGCACGCCGGTGAGGACCAGGAACAGCAGGCCCAGGCTGAGCGCGCCCCAGCCGATCGCGACCGCCGCCGCGACCGCCATCACGATGCCGGCGGCGGTGATCATGTCGGCGGTGATGCCCAGGCGCTTGATGCTCTGGCCGATGGGTTTCACGGCGGCGTCGACCTGGGTGCGGAAGTTCCCGTCGAACATGGAGTCGGCCTCGTCTCTGCACCGCGCCCGCCCGGTCGGTCCGGGAGCCGGGGGCCGACGGCGTCGGTCCGTCACGACGGCGACGGGCCCGGCGGCGGCCTGGGGTGCTAACTGGAGTTAGCACCCACCGTAACCCGGCACCGCCGAAAAGTGAAGGACACCCCGGGGTGCCATCCGGCGCCCCTGGCAGGACCGTCAGGCGGTGAGCGAGCCGTCGAGCTGGGACCAGTCCTCTGGGTTGTCCTCGGCGAACCACTCGATGACGTCGCCCGACACGCCGTCGACCAGCACGATCCCCCGCTGCCGGGGCGGGTTCTCGGCCGAGTAGCAGAGGATCCGCCACGTGGGCCGCGAGAGCCAGCCGCGCCACGCCATCTGCGCCGAGGCGTGACCGACCGGGAACCCGACCTCGCCCGACGCGGTGGCCAGGGCGTCGGACTCCTCGACCTGGAGCGTCCAGCCCGCCACCATGCCGTAGGCGCCGAACGCGATCAGGCCGACGCCGGCCCACAGCGTGCCGGTGTTGACGAGCGCGCTGTCGGTGTCGTTCACGGCGAACAGGATCACGCAGGCCGCGCCGAGCACCAGGTAGATGGCGGCGGGGATCCGTCGGCGGTTGTTGTTGGGGAACGTGTACGGGCCGACGAACTCGGAGACGTCGAGGTCGTCGGGCAGTTCGTCGGTGTACTCGTCGTCGGTCGAGGAGCCCTGGGTCGAGGAGCCCTGGGTCCCGGAGCGGAGCGCGGCGCGCAGGTCCGCGCCCTCCTGGTCGAGCAGCTCCTCGGCCGCGGGCGACGGGGTCACCGGATCGTCGCCCGATCGGGCCTCGCGGTCGGCGGCGGTTCCGTCGTCGGGCTGGGTCACGAGGACGACGGTAGCCCCGAGGGCCACGCGGCTCGAAGCCGGGTGCGGGCCTCGTCCAGGGACACCGGCAGGACCCGGGTCTCCCCCGCCACCGTCATGAAGTTGGCGTCGCCGATCCACCTGGGCACGCAATGCACGTGCAGGTGGTCGGCCTGCGAGCCTCCCGCCGCGACGCCCAGGTTGATGCCGACGTTGACCGCATCGCAGCCCAGCCCCGCCTTGAGGGCGGTCACCGAGTCGCGCACCAGCGCCCAGAGCTCGGCGAACTCCTCGGGGTCCAGGTCCTCCAGGTCGGGCACCGCCCGCAGCGGCAGGACCATGAGGTGACCCGACGTGTAGGGGAACCGGTTGAGGATGACGAAGCACCGGTCGGTCCGCAGGACGATCTGCTTCTCCTCGTCGGTGCCGGGCGCGGCGAGGATCCGTTCGAACAGCGAGCCGCCGGCATCGGACATGTCGTCGGACGGGTCCTCGGTGGCGCCCTCGGCACCGCGGCCGTCGGTCACCCCGGCGACGTACGCCGACCGCCAGGTCGCCCAGAGATGCTCGAGCGGCACGGCTACTTCTTGGACGCCACGTCGGCGGCGAGCCGCTGCACGAACGAGCCGAGCGTGACGTCGCGCTCGACCTCGCCCCGCTCGCCCTCCTTGGCCCGGGGGTTCACGCCCACGGTCCGGTGCGCGACGTCGTCGTCACCGACCACCAGCACGTAGGGCACCTTCTCCCCCTTGGCGCGCCGGATGCGGTTGCCGAGCGTCTCGTCCGCCGCGATCACCTCGGTCCGGAAGCCGTGACCCCGCAGCTCGGCGGCCACCTCGTGGGCGTACTCCTCGTGGGCGTCGGCGACCGGGAGGATCTTGGCCTGCACCGGCGCCAGCCACGCGGGGAACGCGCCGGCATAGTGCTCGAGCAGCACGGCGAAGAACCGCTCGACGGAGCCGAACAGCGCCCGGTGGATCATGACCGGCCGGTGCTTGTCGCCGTCCGCACCGATGTAGCTGAGGTCGAAGCGCTGCGGCAGCATCAGGTCGACCTGGATGGTCGACATCTGCCACGAGCGACCGATGGCGTCCCGGGCCTGGACCGAGATCTTCGGCGCGTAGAACGCACCGCCGCCGGGGTCGAGCACGAGCTCCAGATCCTTGCCCTCGGCCGCGACGCGCAGCGCCTCGGTGGCCTCGTCCCACTCCTCGTCGGAGCCGATCGCCTTGTGCTCCGGCTTGGTCGACAGCTCCAGGTAGAAGTCGTCGAGGCCGTAGTCGCGCAGCAGGTCGAGCACGAAGTCGAGCAGGGAGGAGATCTCGTTGCCCATCTCCTCCTTGGTGGTGAAGATGTGCGCGTCGTCCTGCGCGAAGCCGCGGGCCCGCGTGAGGCCGTGGACCACGCCCGACTTCTCGTAGCGGTACACCGTCCCGAACTCGAACATCCGCAGGGGCAGGTCGCGGTAGGACCGCGTCCGGCTCCGGTAGATGAGGATGTGGAACGGGCAGTTCATGGGCTTGAGGTAGTACTCGGTGCCCGACCCGCCGGCGCCCGGGTCGAGCTCCATGGGCGGGTACATGCCGTCCGCGTACCACTCGAGGTGCCCGGAGGTCTGGAACAGCTCGCCCTTGGTGATGTGCGGCGAGTACACGAACTCGTAGCCGGCCTGCTCGTGGCGCTCGCGCGAGTAGTCCTCCATGAGGCGCCGGATCAGGCCGCCCTTCGGGTGGAAGACCGCGAGGCCCGAGCCGACCTCGTCGGGGAAGCTGAACAGGTCGAGCTCGACGCCGAGCCGGCGGTGGTCGCGCTTCTGCGCCTCCTCCAGCCGGTGGAGGTGCTCCTTCAGCTGCGCGTCGGTGGCCCACGCCGTGCCGTAGATGCGCTGCAGCATGGGGTTCTGCTCGCTGCCGCGGAAGTAGGCGCCCGCGACGCGCATGAGCTTGAAGTGACCGAGCCTGCCCGTGGACGGGACGTGCGGGCCGCGGCACATGTCCACGAACTCCGGCGTGTTCCGGTAGAAGCTGATCGTCGAGCCGTCCACGACGTCGGCGGCCAGCTCGTCGACGACCGCGTCGTCGGCGGCGCCGCCCTCGCCCGACGCCGCCGCCGCGGCGAGGTCCATGAACGTGCGCTTGTAGGGATGGTCCGCCATGAGCTCGCGGGCCTCCTCGACCGGCAGCTCGAAGCGCTCGAACGGCTGGTCCGCAGCGATGATCTCACGCATCCTCGCCTCGATGCGCTCCAGGTCCTCGTCGGAGAACGTGGCGCCGCCGGGCAGCTCGAAGTCGTAGTAGAAGCCGTCCTCGATGGCGGGGCCGCCGGCGAACGTGGCGCCGGGCCAGAGCTCGAGCACGGCCTGGGCGAGCACGTGGGCCGTGGAGTGGCGGATGTGCTCGAGCGCCTCGGCGTCCTTGACGGTGACGATGCGGACGGCGTCGCCGTCGTAGAGCCGGTGGTTGAGGTCGACGGGCTCGCCGTTCACCTCGACGACCAGCGCGTCCTTGGCCAGCCGCTTGCCGATCGAGGCGGCCAGATCGGTGCCGGTCGCGCCCTCGTCCAGGGTGCGCTCGGAACCGTCGGGCAGCTTGATGGCGATGTCGGACATGCTCCGCAGGCTACCGGGGTGCCCCAGCCGTCCCGAACCGCGTTCGTGCGCTCCCACGTGCTCCGCGCGACCGCACCGACCACGGGCACCACGGACGAACCGTGGTCCCTCGTGCCCGGGATCGGGGGCCGGGCGCGTCAGGCGCCGGTGAGGGCGAGGTCGTCCAGGTCGAGCGGGCGGGACCGCAGCACCGCGGCCGAGGAGCGGCGCTCCACCCCGTCGGACTCGATGGACAGGTCCGTCGGTCCGTTGGCCGCGGACGCGACCACCACCGAGGGGCGCGACGGTGCGCGGCCGCCAGCCGCCGGCTCGGCC
>JAEZAI010000088.1 GCA_023427825.1 Actinomycetes bacterium | reverse complement strand
GGGCACCGGACCGCAACGTCCGCTTCCTGTCCGACACGTCGATCGTGCCGACCTGGGGCAGATCGAACCGCGGGTCCTGGCGGCCGTGTCCGGCGACCCGGCCCTCGCCGCCGCATCGCTGGCCGACGACCTCTACGCGCCGGTGGCGTCGGAGCTGGGCGTGGACCGGGCGACGGCGAAGGTGGCGGTGCTCGGCGCCATGTACGGCCAGACCTCGGGCGAGGGCGGCCGGGCACTGGTCGGCCTGCGCCGCTCGTACCCCGTCGCCATGGAGTACCTCGATGTCGCCGATCGCGCCGCCCAGGTGGGCACCGATCTGCGCACGTACGGCGGCCGCCTGGTTCGGATGGGTTCGGCCGCGCTCGGCGAACCCGGTCAGCCCGGTTCGGTGGGCGACCGCGAGGCCCGTTCTCGGGCGGCTGCGCGAGGGCGCTACGGCCGCAACGCGATGGTGCAGGGGGCTGCGGCGGAGTTGTTCAAGGTCTGGGCCGTGACCGTGCGCGCCCGGGGACGGTCGATGGACGCCCGCGTCGTGCTCTGCCTGCACGACGAGCTGCTGGTGCACGTGCCGGCCGAGCGCGCGGACGACGCCGCGGCGATGGTCGACGACGCACTCCAGGAGGCCGCGGCCCGTTGGGCACCGGACCGCAACGTCCGCTTCCTGTCCGACACGTCGATCGTGCCGACCTGGGCCGACGCCAAGGAGTGAGCGCTGCGGATCAGCTCTTGGGCGTGAGCACGAACAGCGGGATCACGCGTTCCGTCGCGGCCTGGTACGCGTCGTAGTCGGGCCACACCGCGACGGCGCGCTGCCACCACTCGGCCTTCTCATCGCCCTCGGCCTCGTGGACGTCGAAGTCGACGACGTCGGCACCGTCCTGCAGCCGCGCGACCGGGTTCGCTCGGACGTTGTGCACCCACTGCGGGTTGTTGGGCGCGCCGCCCATCGAGCCGATGACGGCGTAGTTGCCGTCGCCGTCGGTCACGCGCACCAGCGGCGTCTTGCGCACCTGGCCGGTCTTGGCCCCGAGCGTCCAGAGGATGATCCACTGGTCGCCCACGACCTCGCTCGGCTCGGTGCCGCCGGAGCGCTCGTACCGCTCGACCTCCCCGGCGATCGGGTCCCAGGGGCTCGGTTCGTAGGGTCCGTCGAAGGCAGGCATGTTGCTCCAGTGTGGTGCGTCGGTGGCGTGACCAGATGATGCCAGGCGATCGGCGCGCCCAGCGCCGGTCGGGCTCAGGCCGGCCGGTGGGTCAGGCCGGTCGGGCTCAGGCCGGCCGGTGCGACTCGACCGCAGCGGCCACCTCGTCGGGCGCCTCGAGCGTGGGCCAGTGACCGACGTCGGTCAGCGCCCTGAGCGTGGCGCCGGGCATCCGCTCCCGCAGGCGCTCCATCACGTGCGCCCCCGACACCGGGTCCAGGTCGCCCCACACGAACGTCTGGGGGAGCCCCGACTCCTCGAGCGCGGCCCGCCACCGGTCGGCGTGGACCTTTCGGTCGTCCATGTAGTGGAGCAGCTCGTGGGCCATGGCGGACCCGCCGTCTCGCTCGAGGCCCACCCACATCTCGTGGACGATCTCGTCGGTGAGCGGCACCCGCTGACCCCACGTCACCTCGAGCCCGCCCCGGAACATCTCCTCGGTCATCGACGCCGCGACCTCGGCGCCGTGGTCCGGATCGCGGAGCAGCTGCTGACCGATCGTCGGGCGGTGCAGGTCCGGATAGAGGCCGCCGTTGTGCCAGATCGCCGCGGTGACCTCCACGTCGAGCACTCCCTCGGCCCGACGGGCGAGCAGCTCCTGGCCCACCGAGACGCCGTAGTCGTGGCACTGCAGCACGGTGGAGGTGATGCCGAGGTGGCGCCACGCCGCGACCACCGCGTCGGCCTGACGGTGGATCGTGAGCGTGCCGGCACGGGGCTTGTCCGACGCGCCGAAGCCGATGAGGTCGATGGCCACCAGGCGCCAGCCGTCGAGGCGGTCCCACACCGGTTCGAGGTCATGGGTCGACGACGGGTAGCCGTGGCAGTAGGTGAGGACGGGCGCGTCGTCAGCGGCCGCAGCGTCCCACGTGGCGGAGTCGTACAGGGCGACCGACACGTCGCCCACCGGCAGGCGCGTGGACCGGTCTGCCCACTCCTCGAAGGTGCTCATCGGTCACGTCTACCACTGCGACGCCGGCCTCGAGCGGGGAAACGGGCCGGCCACACCGCGGCAGATGACCGCTCGAACGCCGCAGATCAACGGTTCCGGAAGGGATCACGTACCCGAACGACGTTCGAATCCGGCTGGGTCGTTCGGCCCATTTCCGAGAGATGTGTCCAGTCGGACGGCCCAATCGACCGATCGGAGTGGCGCGGGGCACAACGGAGTGACCGCAGGCAGCACCCACTGACACGAAGAGCAGGAGAGGTATCCAATCATGGTTCAGTACGAGTTCATCAAGGCATGGCTGACGGCCCAGGCCAAGACCGAGCGTGGCGCATCCCTGGTGGAGTACGCCCTCCTGGTCGCGCTGATCGCCGTGGTCTGCATCGCCGCCGTGTCGTTCATCGGCGCGAACGCGAAGGACAAGTTCAGCGAGGTCGGCACCTCGATCCAGTGACGAGGGATCCTTCGGGATCCTGAACCGGCGCCCACGGGCGACCGGTGCTGCGACGGACGGGACCTCGGGGGCCCGTCCGTCGTCGCGTCCCCGGACATCTGGTCCGGAGGCGACCGTCATGCCGGTGCGCCGACATGTGTGATGCACATACGTTGGCGCCATGAGTCGCGACGCCAACCTCCTCGGCGCCCTGGCGGTCGCCGTGTCCGACGAGCTCGACCGGGCGGCGGCCGGCGCGGCCGGGCTGACTGACACGCAGGCCGCCGCGCTCAACGTGCTGGCCCACGACCCCGGCTGCACGATCCGCCAGCTCTCCGACGTGCTGGAGCTGACCCACCCCGGCACCGTCCGGCTGGTGGACCGCCTGCAGGACGAGGGGCTCGTGGAGCGCCGGGCAGGCGTCGACGCCCGCAGCGTGGCGTTGCACGTGACCCCGACCGGACGCCGGGTCTGGAACCGTCAGCGTCACGCCCGCGACGCCCGGCTCGAGGAGCTCGTGACGTCGCTCCCCCGAGCCGCACGCACGGCGTTCCGCACCGCTGCGGAGCAACTCCTCACCGAGCTGAGCACCGAGGACCGCCGCGCCGGGACCATCTGCCGCCTGTGCGACCGGGCCCAGTGCCCGCAGGGACGGTGCCCGGTGATGCTCGCGGCCCGATGACGCCAGTTCGGGGTCGATCCCCGCTCCCGGTTCCGGCCGACGCTCCGGTCGGGGCGACGCCCGGGCGGGGCGATCGACCCATCTGCCCACGCCGCGTAGGGGTTTGACCCATTTCGCACCACGCTCCGTGGCGGTTCGATGACATGACGAGCCGGACGACGGGATCCGGTCGACCCTGGGGGAACGACATGTCTGCACGAGCCGTCGAGATGCATCTCGGAACCGTGGAGCAGGGCACCGCCCGCCTGGAGATCGTCTCGGTCGACGACCGCGGCGAGCGCTTCGTGATCGACCTGGTGGGCCCCGAGGCCGACGTCCGGGCCGAGGCCGCCTTCCTGGCCGACCAGTACCACCTGGCCGCCACGGCCTGACGCACACCGAGGCCACCCGAACTCTGTCCTCCGTGGCACACCCGTTCGGGTGTGCGTCGCAGGACGAAGCGGCGGCTCGCCGGACCGGACGTCAGGGGTCGCAGGTCACCTCGTCGGCCGCCTTGTCCTCGCGCTGGCCCAGGTACACCGGGTGACGGAGCCGGCCCGACGACGTCCACTCGCCGAACTCGACCTGCACGACGAGCTCGGGCCGCACCCAGTGCAGCGACTTGCCGCCCGTCGTGCGCGGCCGCTCGTCCGCCGTCCCGGCCACGAACGGCGACGTCGCCACGGCCAGCGGTTCCAGCAGCGCGGCGAGGCGACGGAGCTCCGGCTCGTTGAACCCCGAGCCGACGTTGCCGACCCACACGAGCTCGGTCCCGCCGTCGGCCGACGGTCGGTGGCAGCCGAGGACGAGCGACCCCATCGTGCGGGCGCGGGAGCCGGTCCCACCGACCCAGCCGCCCACGACAAACTCCTGCGTGTGGCGCACCTTGACCTTGCGCCAGGCGCGCGACCGGCGCCCGGGCTCGTAGAGCGAGTCGGCTCGCTTGGCCACGACCCCCTCCAGGCCCTGCACCCTCGCCGCCTCGAGCAGGTCGGCGCCGCCGGTCGGATAGGACGGCGGCACCTGGATCACCCCGGTCGGCGTCACCAGTTCCTCGAGCAGCTCGCGGCGCTGCTCGTACGGCAGCGACGTGGTCGCCCGGCCGTCGATCGACAGGACGTCGAAGGCCAGGTAGGCCACCGGCACGTCGCGGGCCCGACGGGCGGCGTCGCCGGCGTCCATCACGTGCATGCGTTGCTGCAGGAGCCCGAAGCTGGGCACGCCGGCGTCGGAGAACGCCACGACCTCGCCGTCGAGCACGCAGTCGGTGGCCACCGCGTCGGGGATCGACGCCAGCTCCGGGAAGGTCACGGTGACGTCCGAGCCGCGGCCGCCGCGGAGTCTGACCTTCCCGCCGGCCACGATCGCCATCACCCGCATGCCGTCCCACTTGACCTCGTAGCGCCAGCGTCCGTCCTCGGGTGGGAGGTCGCCCGACTCGGCCTTCATGGGTGACAGCTCCACGGGCCCATCCTTACCCGGACCCTTCGCGGGCTTTGTGATGCCGCAGACCGGGATGTCCCGGTTGTCTCTTCTCGCAGCATCGGTAACAGGTGATGTCGCGAAGCATGGGTGACACCTCGTGGGCCGTGACACTGAGTCATGGCCAGGAAGGTGACTCCGATGGCAGTGAAGTTGACGGCTGC
>JAEZAI010000052.1 GCA_023427825.1 Actinomycetes bacterium | reverse complement strand
CCGCACGCGGCAGCGACGCCTGACCGTCAGCTGCCGCGGAACTCGGGCGAGCGCCGCTCGCCGAAGGCGCGCCGGCCCTCGACGAGGTCGTCGGCCGCCCCCGCCGCCTCGAACGCCGCCTGGTACGAACCGTCGGGATCGACCTGCCCCGGCGACCGTTCCAACAGGTCCAGCCCGAGCTTGGAGCCGGCGAGCGCCAACGGCGCCAGCCGGGAGATGCGCGCGGCCAGCTCGTCCGCGGCGGCCAGCACCGACCCGCCCGGGCCGCCGTCGCCGGGATCCACGAGCTGGTGGACCAGGCCGACGCGGTGTGCGTCCTGGGCGGTGACCGGTTCGGCGGTCAGCAACATCCATCGGGCGGTCGAGGCGCCGGCGAGCAGGGCCAGGCGCTGGACGGTCCAGTGGTCGACCATCAGCCCGAGCTTGGCGACCGGCACCGCGAAGCGGGCGTCGGGAGTGGCCAGGCGCAGGTCGCAGCTCAGCGCGATCTGCGTGCCCAGTCCCATGCATGCGCCGGCGATGGCGGCGACCGTCGGGATCGGCAGGGCCGCGAGGTCGTCGAGCGCGGCTCGGAGGGCCCGCGTGAAGGCCAGGTCCTCGAGCTCCTTGAGGTCCGCTCCGGCGCAGAACTGGTCCTCGTCGCCGGTGATGACCAGCGCCCGCGCGCCGGATGACGCCGCCCGGCGAACGCCGTCGTGCAGCTCGTCGAGCGCCTGGTGGTTGAGCGCATTGCGGCGCTCGGGGCGAGAGATGAGCAGGCGGGCGACCCGCCCGTCCTGGGAGTAGCTGACGATCGTCATCGGGTCCCGCCGTGCCGATTCAGGAGGTGGGCCGACTCAGGCGCCCGGCGCCCCGGGACGGAAGACCATCAGGTACAGCGCCACGACGAGGCAGATGTGCAGGACGCCGTTGAGGGCGGGGACGATGTCCTTCTTGCCGGTCTGGTACGCGCGGCCGACGAGGAACTGCAGCACCAACGCGATCAGCCAGACGACGAGGGCGATCGCTGCCCAGGTCTGGCTCACCGAGTACAGCGGCTCCGACGCACCGCCCGGCTTGCTCATCCCGAGCGCTCCCATGCCGGCCACCCAGAGGACCACCATCGCCGGCAGCTGGATGTACAGGTTCACCTTGGTGAGCGCCGCGTCGTCCGCGCCGGCCCTGGCCAGCGCAGGCTGCACGAAGTTGCCACCGAAGGCGACGAACGCCGCCAGGATGTGCACGAGCAGGATGATCTGGAAGCCGGTGGAGAAGCCCATGGGCCTGGACACTACCGCCGGCCACTAGCGCCGACGCCGACCGCTCCCGCTGCTGCCCATCCGCGACGGATGCAGGCCCGGACCCTTGCGCGGTGCAGGGCCCCTCCCCAGCGCGTCGAGCGCGGAGCGGTAGTCGCCCGAGCCGCCACGGCCCTGGCGGTTGGTCCCGCTCGGGCGGCCCACCTCGTAGCGGCGCAGGATGCTCGCGACGACGAGCGCCAGCCCGATGAGCACGAGCACGTCACCGATCGAGATGACCTGACCCCACGGCAGCGGGATCACGTCGCCGAGGAAGCCGAAGAGGGCGCCGTCGGAGACCTCCCGGCCGCCGGTGAGCACCAGGTCCTCGATCTGCGCCTCGGTCACGATGCCGGCCGAGGCGAGGGCCGAGGTGCTGACCGGCATGCCCCAGTTGATGATCGTGACGAACAGGTTGAGGCCCAGTCCGACGACCACGAGGATCATCCCGCCGATGCGGATGTTGACCACGGCGAACGCGAGCAGGGCGCCGGTGGCCAGGATCGACAGGAACGTCATGATCGCCCCGGACCACGGGAGGACGTCCACCAGGACGTTCAGCACCACGCCGGCGACGAGCGCCTCCCACAGCGGCGGCACCCACTCGAGCAGGTTGGAGATCCGCCCGCCCCAGTACATGCCGAGGCCGACGCCGATGGCGATGGCCAGCAGTGTGGGGAGCAGTGCCACCGCCGGAAACTAGCGTGAGCGGGATGTCGGGATCATCAGACCCATCGGCGACGGACGGGTCGGGATCGGCCCCAGAGCTGCTCTACGACGTGGCCGACGGCGTGGCCACGTTGACGATCAACCGGCCCGAGCGCCGCAACGCGTTGAGCTGGGAGGTGATCGAGGGGCTCCGGTCGCACGTGGCGGCAGCGCGCGCCGACCGCGACGTCCGGGTGCTCGTGCTGACGGGCGCCGGCGACCGCGCCTTCTGCGCCGGGGCGGACCTCACCGGCATGCGTGCAGACGCCGGCTACGCGGACGTGCACGATGCCCGCGGCGAGCTGGCCCGGCTGTTCGACGACCTCTGGACGCTCGGCAAGCCCACGATCGCCCGGGTGAGGGGCTACTGCCTGGCCGGCGGGTTCGGGCTCGCCCTCAGCTGCGACCTGGTCGTCGCAGCGGACGACGCCACGTTCGGCACGCCCGAGATCGACGTCGGCCTGTGGCCGTACATGATCACGGTCCCGCTGTGCCGGTCGATGCCCCCCAAGCGCGCGCTGGAGCTCATGATGACCGGCCGCCGCATCGACGCCGCCGAGGCCGACCGCCTGGGGATCCTCAGCCGGCTCGTCCCGGTCGAGGGGCTCGACGCCGCGGTCGACGAGCTGGCGACCACGCTGGCGGGCAAGTCGCCGTCGGTCATGAAGCTCGGCCGCGACAGCTTCTACGCCGTGTGGGACCAGTCCGCGGCCGACGCGCTGCGCCTGCTGCACCCCATGCTCACGGTCACGACCGAGCTCGAGGACGCGGCCGAGGGCATCGCCGCGTTCGTCGAGAAGCGCCCGCCCGTGTGGCGCGGCCGCTGAGGCTCGGGCACCCCGCTCGCGTGTCAAGGGGGACCGGTCCCCGGTGACAGGGGCCCACACCGCGCGGTTCCCTCCTGTGGTCCCCGGACGTCCCGGCGGACCACGCACAGGAGGTGCACCCCGATGGCGAAGCTCGGACTCGACCCGGAGGCCATGTCGGCGCTCCAGAAGCAGCTGCAGGCGGACGCCGGCGCGATCACGTCGCTGACCAAGAAGCTGGACGGCCTGCTCAAGGCGGC